>JAYVXN010000112.1:0-7670 GCA_043785085.1 Bdellovibrionales bacterium
GAAATCCTCAAACAGCTCTGTTGGAACCCGATTTTAGAAGGCGCAACTCTGCGATACGACTTGCGAAAGCCGTTCGCTACAATTGCAAAAATGAACGAAAGTGATGATTGGCGTCCCCACGGGGATTCGAACCCCGGTCCCTACCGTGAAAGGGTAGTGTCCTAGGCCTCTAGACGATGGGGACCCGTGGACTGATTCTTTTGTAGAAAAATGGTGAGCCGCGATGGACTTGAACCATCGACCCCATCCTTAAAAGGGATGTGCTCTACCGACTGAGCTAGCGGCTCTCACCAAGGTACAAAAGAGATTGCTAATTTAAGGAAATCGGCACGGATGTCAACCTTATTGAAAAGAAAAAATCTCATTTGCCGGGAGTTTGGGCAATCTTAAAGCTCCGCGGCTATACTTAAAGAATCTGTTATGTAAAAAGCGGCTTAATCCACAGCGTTTGCTCGCGGCCAGGGCCGACTGAGACGACGTCGATCGGGGTCGCGGCTTCGTTACCAATGAACTGAATATAGTCACGGGCAGCCTGTGGGAGATCTTGAATAGTACGAACCTGGGTGATGTCCTCTTGCCAGCCGCTGAGGGTCTTGTAGAGCGGCTCAACGCGGGCGAGTTCGCTGGGTGAGGTCGGCAGTTCTTTGATTTCCTGACCGTCTAAGCGATAGGACGTGCAGACCTCAATGCGTTCGTGGCCACTAAGCACATCTAACTTCATCAAAGCGATATTTGTGATGCCATTGATGCGAATCGCATATCTGAGTGCGACCAAATCCAGCCAGCCGGTGCGGCGCGGGCGGCCGGTAGTGGCGCCGAATTCGGCACCCTCTTTACGAATTTTTTCACCGAGTTCATTTTCTAATTCAGTCGGAAATGGGCCGGAGCCGACGCGAGTCGTGTAAGCTTTAGTGATTCCGATGATTTTTTGCACGGCATTGGGGCCGATGCCTGAGCCGATGCAGGCCGAGCCTGACAAAGTTGAGGAGCTGGTGACGAACGGGTATGTGCCATGCAATAGATCAAGCATGGTGCCTTGGGCGCCTTCGAAGAGAACCTTTTTTCCACCCTTAACGGCTTTGTGAACCATGAGGCTGGCATCTTTGCAGCGGTACGGTGCGAGATGATCGGCCAAAACCAGCATACGTTCAAAGAGCTCATCGGCGTTGACAGGGGCCAGGCCATAGAATTTTTCGAGGAGAAAGTTTTTCTCTTTCAATGAGGCTTTGAGTTTGTCTTTGAGTTTATCGCGATCAAAAAGATCGCCAAACAAAATCGCCTTGCGTGAAGCGCGGTCTTCATAGGCTGGGCCGATGCCGCGGCCAGTGGTGCCGATTTTTTCCAGGCCGGCATCTTGCTCGCGAGCTTTATCCAGCATGCGATGATAAGAGAGTAGCACTGTCGCAGAATCTGAGATGCGCAATTGCTCGGGATTTTGCAGCAAGCCCGCTTGTCTCAGGGTTTCGATTTCGGTGTGCACTTCTTCTAGATCTAAAACCACACCGGCAGCGATGATACAGGTCGTTTTTGGATGTAATATTCCGGATGGAACCAAGTGCAAAACGGTTTTCACACCATTGACGACAAGGGTGTGGCCGGCGTTGGCTCCACCTTGGTAGCGCACGACTAAATCGGCTTGTGCGGAGAAAACATCAACGACTTTGCCTTTTCCTTCGTCGCCCCACTGGGATCCAACAACGATGATTCCTGGCACGCGGACTCCTTTATAAAATGAGAAGCTATGCTCTTCGACAACGGCCTGTGAAGCAAGAGTTGACGAGCTGCGCGGTCGCTTGGTTTAGGCCGTACAAAGCCATTCAGGAGCTGAATTAGTCGTCAAATGCCAGAAATGGCGTGTGATACCAGATTTCTTGCGGCGGAAGTGTGTCACTGGCCTGATTTTGCGTCAAAAAGGCCACGATTTTTTCTGCGGCTTCATGTGAGGCTTTGCCAAATGCCTCGGTCGTGCTGGCGCCGATATGAGGCGTGAGAGTCACATTGGCAAAGTTTAACAGAGGCGAATTGCGGGGCAGTGGCTCTTTATCAAACACATCGAGGCCAACGGCACCAATCCAACCTTTGCCGATGGCCTCACAGAGATCGGCCTCATGAATGACCGAGCCCCGCGAAGTGTTCACAAGGATGATTCCGCGCTGAATATATTCCAAATTCATGCGCTTGACCATGTGGTGGGTTTCTTTGGTTTTCGGCACATGAAAACTCAAAACATCTGAGAGTTTGAGGGCTTCTTCAAAACTGAGGCGAGTGACCTGGTTTTCGCTAAAATAAGGATCATCTTTGAATGGATCAAAACCAATGACCTTCATGCCAAAGGCCTGCGCGATTTTCGCGACCCGCGAGCCGATGCGGCCCAGGCCGACAATACCGATGGTTTTGCCGTGCAACTCGCTGCCGGTCAGCTTTTCCGAGCGCCACTCTCCGGATTTGACAGCCTTGTGCGCCTGAACCACTTTGCGAGCGGAGGCAAGAATCAGGCTCCAGGTCATTTCACAAGCGCTCTGCGCGTTCGCATTGGGCGTATGCATGACGACGATTTTTCGCTGTTCGGTCGCATTGAAGTCAATGTGATCAAAACCGCTCGTTGCGGTCACGATCACTTTTAAGCGGGGAGCGCGTTCGAGAAAATCGGCGGAGATCACAGTCCGGCTGCGAATGATCAAGGCATCGGCTTCGTGAAGCTCCTCGGCGGTCGGCAGATGCGTGGTCGCTGTCATGACCTCAAGACCGGCCTGAGATTTGAGATAACCAAAAGCTTCAATATGAAAGCGATCGGTGATCAGAACTTTAAAACGCTTCATTGCAACTCAGCGCGAGCCTGTTTTAACGCCTGTTCAAGTTTGATGTCAGTGACAAAGCCGGGCATGAGCGAGTTCACGCTGGCCGCCAGTGCGCGCAAAGTGGCGAGGCAATCAGCGTTGGTGATCGCACCCATGTGGCCAATGCGGATAATTTTGCCTTTGAGCTGATCCTGGCCGCCCATGACGATAATATGATGCGATTTTTCCATGTCCGTGCGGACCTTTTGCCCGTCAATCGAACCTGGAACGCGAATCGCTGTGACCGACGGACTGGGGCTTTGCGGAAAAATCTCAAAGCCCATGGCCGTGACCGCATTGCGGGTGGCAGATGCCAGAGTTTGAATGCGGGCAAAAAGCGAGATCAGTCCGTGTCTTTGCACTTGCTCGAGCACGACATCAAGGGCGCGGATGTGCATGACGGCGGTGCTGAAAACACTTTCGCCATTTTCATTGGCGCGCTTTTCCGCACGAACATCGAAATAAAAATGCGGGCATCTGGCAGTTTCGACCAGAGCCCAGGCTTTTTTCGAAAAACTAATAAAGGCCAAGCCAGTCGGCAACATGAAAGCTTTTTGTGAGCCACCGATGAGAACATCAATGCCCCACTCATCCATCGGCATTGGCATTGCTCCCAAAGCGGTGATGGCATCGACAATGAAAAGCGCGGGAGTTGTGCGTATAAAAGCGGCAATTTCTTTAATCGGATGAAGCACGCCCGTGCTGGTTTCACAGGCTTGGCAAAGCACGGCTTTGCTGTTCGGAAAACGTTGCATGATATCTTTGACGTGATCGAGCCGAACTGCCTGGCCCCAGGGAATTTCCAAGCGATGTACTTTGATGCCAAAAACTTCGGCCATCTCAGCCCAGCGTTCGCCGAATTTACCGGAGATAATGCTGATGATTTCATCACCGGGAGAGAGCGTGTTGACCAGGGCTGATTCCATGCCGCCGCTTCCGGTAGAGGTATGAATGAAAACCGGCTGAGTGGTTGCGTAAACCTGCTTGAGTCGCGTCAACACCCGTTGAAAGACCGCCAGAAATTCAGGAGTACGATGGTGTTCCATGGGTTGCGCCAATGATTGCAAAACTTCTGGCGGAAGCGGCACTGGACCAGGTGTCATTAAGGTATAAAGCATGGCAGTCTCCCGAAGATTTTCATTCGACAAACTGATCCTAATGTAAAGCGCAATTTGCAGCAAGATAAGTTGCGTCTCAAAGCAAGCGAATAATAATTTGCTGACCTCGCGCCGACGCAATGAGCGATGAGCACGGAATCCTTGAAAACTGTTAGGCCCCCAGCTAACCTCGGTGCCGCATGAAGATATTGAACCTCATCCTTCTTTTAAGCCTCAGTTTCACGGTTAGTTGCGCCTATCACGCCGGTTTTGGCGAACGGGCGATTCCGGGCGGTTATACGCATATTGCGGTGCCGGTTTTTAAAAATCACACCATTGAAACCGGTGTTGAAGTTTATTTTACTAACGCCATGATTCGCGAGTTGGAGCGTTCAAAATTGGCCAAAGTAACCAATCGCAATGACGCGCAAGTCACTTTAGAGGGAATTGTTACGTCTGTTGTCTTTGTTCCTGGCGCGCAGACGGTTTCAAAATTCAATCCGACCATGAATCCGAACAACATCAATGATATTGATACTTCCAATCCGACCAACCCCATTCCTTACGGAACCGCGTTGTTTCATGAATATCGAATTTTAGTCACCATTGAGCTGTCACTGCGGCGAAATTCCGATCAAAAGGTTTTATGGTCGGGCTTGTTTAATGGTGAGCGCAAGTATGATGCGCCAATTGTCGGAAGTCCTATTTTGAACTCAGTCAATGCTGTGTATAATCATAGTGCGCACTATCAAAACATCGCATTAATGGCCGGTGACATGATGTCAGAGGCCCATGACCGGATGACGGAGAACTTTTAATGAGCACAGCCTGGACGGTGCAAAAGCTCAGCGAGAGCCTGAAAAAAAAGGAGCTTCATCCGCTGTATTTTTTCTTCGGCGATGAGAGGTTTCTCCTTGATGAAAACCTTAAGCAGCTTGAAGAAATCGCCCTCGGTGAGGGCCTCCGTGATTTTAATTTGAACACGTTTTACGGACAGGAAGCCGACGCCGGTCAGGTGCGAGACGCAGCCGAAACTCTGCCGATGATGTCGCAGGTTCGCCTAGTGGTGCTCAAAGAAGCCCAAGAGCTCAAAGATAAGGAGTGGGAGCAGCTGATGCCCCTGATTGAAACTCCGGTTGAGAGCACAGTTTTTATTTGTGTTGCCGACAAAGTCGATCGCCGCAAAAAATTCATCAAGCGGTTTATGGACAAAGGTGTGGTTGTTGAATTTAAGCGGCCCTTTGAAAATCAGATTCCTGACTTTATTGCGATGATCGCCAAAAAGCATGGTCTCAAAATTGGCGATGAGGCCCTTTCTGTCATGCATTCGCTGACGGGATCAAATCTCTCCGACATCAATAATGAAATGCTCAAGCTGTCACAGTATTTAGGGGAACGAAAAACCGTGACAGCTGAAGATGTGCTCGCCATTGTCTCTCGCCTTAAAGTCGACAGCGTCTTTGATTTGACTGATGCCATTGGCCGCAATGATCGCGCCAAGGCACTTTATTGCCTGGCGAACTTACTCGACCACGGACAAAACGAAATCGGCGTGCTCGCCTTGGTGTCGCGGCATGTGCGCATTTTGAAGCAGATTCAAGAGGGCATCAAAGAAGGTCTTTCAGGCCAGCGCTTAAGTTCGAAGGCGGGAGTTCCACCGTTTTTCCTGAAAAACTATCTCGATCAAAGTCGGCAGTGGACCGGGTCGAAGGTCGAGCGCACCTTTCAGACTTTGCTCGATACCGATCGTGCTTTGAAATCTTCACCTTTGGCGTCGCATATTTGGCTTGAGAATTTCATCTTGCAGACCTGCAGCGGCTAATCTTTTGTCTGATGAATTCCGATCAGCCTATCAGCCTATCAGCCTATCAGCCTAAATAGAGGAATTTGCCAAATGTCAGAACTCAGAGGGATACTAGCGCGAAAATCGCCGCGTCGGCAGTTTGTTCGGGAAATGGGTATCTTGTATTCTGGCCAATACATGATTTGTATGGCCGCGCAAATCAGCGAGGGTGGAGTGCTCGCGATGATTCCTGAAGACCTGATTTTACCCAAACTAATTGTCGTTTCGATTTTAATGCCGGGTGGCGGATATGCCATTAGCCGAGCTGAGATTCTTTATCAGCAGGGAAAAATGGGTCAAAATATACCAAATGGAGTGAAGTTTCAGGGGTTGCCATTGCAGCAACGCCGGATGATCCGAAATTACGTTGCCGCAAAAACCCAAGTCGAGGCAGAAAAAGAAGCGCAGTAAGCGCTTCTTTTGGCAATTTATTTTGCTGCTGAAATTTTACTGATGCGGGCCGCGAGACGGCTGATTTTGCGGCTCGCTGCTTTAGCGTGAATCACGCCTTTAATCGCAGCTTTAGTCGCCTTGCCCATATAATCATTCAGGAGAGTCGTTGCTGCATTTTTATCACTGGCAGCTATGGCCGTAGTGATCTTCTTTTCGAATGAACGAATAGCGCCTTTTTTAGAGTTATTTCGTTTCGCGCGGCGAACCGACTGACGGGCACGTTTTTCTGCGGACTTATGAGTTGCCAAGAGAGAACCTCCAAATTAACCTTTAAGATCTTAATCCCCAAATATTGCAGGATTTCATACAAGCTCGAACGGTTACCATAGCCCTTTTTGGAAGGCAAGTTTTGAATAGAAGGATCGCCTTTTGACAGATCTTGAAGAAATACACGCAGAACGCCATTCGGTGACGATTTCG
The DNA here is from genome assembly GCA_043785085.1 of Bdellovibrionales bacterium. GTDB lineage: Bacteria > Bdellovibrionota > Bdellovibrionia > Bdellovibrionales > JAMPXM01 > JAYVXN01. The sequence continues at coordinate 6,651 of JAYVXN010000112.1, forward strand.
GCTATTATATTCGCAGCTTGGACTGCTCTCAGCCGCATTTTGGGCTTCATTCGCGATGCCCTGATTGCTCGATACTTCTCTATTGAAGTTCGCGATGCCTTTATTGTCGCCTTTCGCCTGCCGAATCTGTTTCGCCGGCTGTTTGGAGAGGGCTCTCTTTCGGTCAGTTTTATTCCGGTTTTTATTGAAAACCTTCATGAGAAAAAAGACACTGAGCGGCTAGTTTCAGGAGTTTTTACCTTCCTCATGACGATTTCGCTGACCCTGACGCTTCTTGGTTATGTCTTTATGGAGGATATTTTACGGCTGCTCTTAAATGGTGAGCCTTATCTGTCTGTACCTGGAAAATTTGAAATGACGGTCCGTCTGGCGCGGATCATGTTTGGTTTTTTGACTCTAGTTTGCTTCTACGCCTATCTGATGGCGATTTTAAATAGCCTTCGTAAATTTGCGTTGTCCGCCATGGGTCCGTGCCTGGTGAATATCTGTATGATTATCGCCACAGTTTTGGGCAAACGGCTGACGGCTTCAGAAGAAATTCTCGCTTGGTCGCTGCTCTTGGGCGGCATTTTGCAAATTCTGATCCTACTTCCGAGTGTCGTAAAAAGCGGCTATCTGCCGAGATTTTCAATGCGGTGGCAGGATCCTGAGGTCATGAAAGTGCTTAAGGCGTTTGTGCCGGGTTTGTTGGGCATGAGTATTATACAGATGACACCAATTGTGAATCTGCACTTTGCCAGTCATTTGCCGCAAGGCTCGCATTCGTATTTGTATTTGGCGGATCGAATTATGGAGTTGCCGCTCTCGCTCTTTGTGGTGAGTGTGAGCGCGGCACTTTTGCCGTCACTTGCGAGAGCCCACACGCGCGGTGACAAACTCGCGATGGCCGAGGCCATTAATCACTATATGCGAACCTGTTTGTTCTTAGCGATTCCAGCAGGAGTCGGCATCTTTGTTCTGGCTCTGCCCATGACTCAGGTGTTGTTTCAGCGTGGCGAATTTAAGTTTCAAGATGCGATC
>JAYVXN010000113.1:0-2296 GCA_043785085.1 Bdellovibrionales bacterium
CGAGTACCAGAAACAAAGCAGCGGTCAGAAATTTTGGAAACAATTCTTCGTAAGTCGTAAACGAAGTCGATTCAATTTTATTTTTCTCGAGATGGTCAATATCATGAAAGACTTTCTCTAGCGTGCCACCTGCTGTTGCCCGGTAATATTGACCGCCGGTATCTTTGGCCATTTTACCGAGAAGCTCATCGTTCACCGAACTATGAATCGGCTGATAAGTCTTTTGCCTGCGGCCAAAGGCATCCATCGTCCAGATCGGCAGCATCGACTCACCGTCTTTACCCATGCCAATGGTGTAAATCCTTAGAGCAAAGCCCTTGGCTATCTCAAGCGCAGTTTCTGGATCAATTGTGCCCATATTATTTTCACCGTCAGTCGCCAAAATAATCACTCTGGATTTTGCCGTTGAATCCTTAATCCGAGCCACCGCTAGAGCGAGAGCCGAACCGATGGCCGTGCCATCATGCATACTTCGACTGGTGGGATCGAGTGCTTTAATACTTCTTAGAAGCAAATCATGATCAAGCGTCATCGGTACTCGGGTGAACGCCTCACCTTTGAAGGCCACAAGACCAATGCGATCATCGGGCCGCTTTTCGACAAATTCCGTCAGCACTTTTTTCGCAGCAGCAATACGGCTGAGCGGATCCATGTCTTCAATCGCCATGCTATCTGAAATATCCAAGACCAGCATGATATCAATGCCGTCGACTGAGCGCTTGATTTTCGAGTGCGGAATCTGTGGTCGAGCCAACGCCAAAATAGCAAGACCCGTGCTCAAAAAAAGAATCGCCTGCGGCAACCCCCTCAGACGAACTCGAAGGGCCGGCGGAAGTTTCTTAAAAGCTTCGACTTGGCTATACTGCAAAGATGACTGTAGTGAGCGGCCCTTCCATAATCGCCAAGCAATGGCAGCGAAAAACGGAATGAATAAAAGAAACGCCTGTGGAGTCGCCCAAGTTATATTTTGCATTTATTCTCGAAGCTCTAATGACATCAATTTGCTGTCAAAATCTCTTTAGCCCGGCGAATATCTCGCACCAGCTCACTGAGCTTTTGACAGGCAAGTTCATAACCCTGACCCAGATGTTTCATTTCTTTTTCTTCTTTAACTTGGTTTTTCAAGTTTCGCAAAGCCCCGCGGGCGCCCTCGATTGAAAAACGATCGGTATAAAGAAGTTTTTTAATCATCAATGCCGTTTCAACATCACGGCGACTGTAGACGCGCTGATTATTTTTCGATTTTTTCGGCCGCAGCTGCTCAAATTCGGTTTCCCAATAACGAAGCACATATTGTTTAACACCAACGAGGTCGGCAGCTTCGCCGATTTTAAACGCCATTTTGCTTGGAATATGCTCAATGACATCGAGCAACTCGCCATTGTCACGAATCAGATCACGAATCAGATCGTGAATCAATTCGGGCTCAGCAGTCGGGCCAGGGATAGTTTCCGCTTCTGAGTGGAGCGTAAGCTCCTCTGCGTCTTCGATAAAATTCGCTTCAGGGAGTGCAAACTCAAGCTCCGCTTCACGGCCAGACTCTGCACTTGAGTCAGAGATCTGACTTGCGAATACAACCGAAACAGATTCGACGGCCTGATAGTGAGCTGCCGTGCCCGTCATTTCTTCAATTTGGATCTCAGTTTGCGCTTCGGAATCGACCTTAGTCGTCGTCTCCGTCATCGTCGTCACTGAGTCCGGTGATCTCTTCTCCATTGAGCATCGCCTTTAAGACTTGGCTGGGTCGAAAGGTCAGAACTCGGCGGGCACTGATTTTAATCTGCTCGCCGGTTTGTGGATTACGGCCGACACGTTCATTCTTGCCGCGCACAACGAAATTTCCAAAGCCTGAGATTTTGACTTTATCGCCATTGTGAAGAACATCTTTCAAAGTTTGAAAGACTAGCTCCACCAGTTCCGAGGCTTCCTTCTTGGAAAAGCCGATCTTCTGGTAAACCTTCTCTACGATGTCTGCCTTGGTCATTGTTGAACGCCCGAGATTCTGCCCGCCCATAAACTCCTCTAACTTGAGTTGCCGCATCTGCCTTCGACCAGCTGGTTTCTAATGCCACATTCTTGTTACAGTTAAAAGGCTACCAAGTGATTGAAAACTTTCAAATATTTTTATCGCCGAGTGATCGAATACTTCTGACAAACCGCATCAACAATCTTATCACGCAGCTCATTTACGCGGGCATCCTCTAATGTCACAGTGAGGTCTTGAAAGACCAAACGAAACGCCACCGACTTTTGTCCAGCTGAAAGCGTGCCGCCACTGAAAACATCAAAGACCCGC
>JAYVXN010000114.1:0-2284 GCA_043785085.1 Bdellovibrionales bacterium
GGCCGACGCGCGGCTAGCCAGAGGCGCTAACCGAAGTCGGCCCAACGAAGAGATAAGCGATTCTTATGCGAAAGCGGCTCGAATGAGGTTTCGCGCCAGAATCTACTTAGCCCGATTGCCCGAGGTCGGGCCACTGCTCCCTCCAGGAGGACGCCGGTTGGGCTGCGGGCGACTTTCTTTAGGTTCTTCAGAGCCTAAAACATAGTCTTTGGTCAGCGGAAAGTAGAAATCGGCTGCCGTTTGCACTTCTGGCGAGGTCGCTTCCGGCCACGACCAAATCTCCACGCGGCAGCCGCGGGATTTGAGATACCAAACCAAGGGCAGAAAATCTTTATCGCCACCCAGGATAATTGCCACATCCAGTTTCTCCGCCAAGGTGACAGCATCAATCACGAGAAAGGTGTCGGCATTTTTGGTTGGCCGTTTAATCTCCCCACCGAGGGCCTTCCAGAAAGCCTCAAAGGTCGGTGAAATCTCTTTATAGATCGGCTTGTAATAGAGAATGCGGATGATTTCGCGATCGCCGACTTTGGAAAGAATTTTTTTATAATCGGTGCGCCCTTCATGATGTTTGAGGCCGGACAATTCAATGTTTTCGGCGTCGATGAAGATCCCGACTTTTTGAAATAAAAGATTTTTTTGCAAATCTGATTCGTGCTTATCGACTGGCGTCTCTCGTTTTAAAGGCATTGGCCTAAATCTCCTAGATTAAGTAAGGAAACGTTAACGGAGTGAAATCGCTCATGCAGCCAATAACTCACTGCAATTATCACCCCAAGGCGCGATTCCTGGTGAAAATGAAAGTCATTCTTATTTAGCTTGACCTTCACAACGCCCTTCGTTAGAAAGGGAGCACTTCGCGAGGCTCATATGTCGTTGAATCAGAGCAAAGAAAATTCTTTACCGATGAGTGCCAATCACCCGCCTTTGCAAAAATCAAAGGGCGAGAAAATTCCGACAAAAAAAATCATTCGCGATCTCGGACTCAAAGTCACCGAACAAAGATTGTTGATTCTGGATGTGGTTCGCCACGGTCCCAGTCATTTTACCGCACAAGAAATTTTCGAAACAGTGCTGCAAAAAAATCCGGAAATTGGCTTTGCCACGGTTTACCGCTTTCTGCGCACACTTTCTGAACAGGACTATGTCACCGAAGTGCGTATGGGCGGGATGCCAGCGCGCTATGAGTGGGCGGCGAAAACGCATCATGATCACCTCACCTGTATTCAGTGCACGAAAATCGTTGAGTTTGAGAACCTGGAAATTGAACGCCTGCAAGAGCGCGTCGCCAAAGAGTTCGGCTTTGCGCTTCGGCACCATGTTTTGGAACTTTACGGCATTTGTCCTGAGTGCCAGCGAGCGGCCAAAGAACAAACCCGTTAACACCACCATGACAACCTTGTCTGAATCTGACATCTTATTTGCCAATAAACCGGCCGGCATTAGCACCCATTCACCGGGACCTGGGCGCGACGGTTTTGTCGAGTTCTTGCAACGCGAACGTCGCTGCAAATTATTCGTCGTGCATCGCTTGGACAAGATGACCAGTGGCGCGATGGTCTTTGCGCGAAGTCCAGATGCCGCGGCCCTTATGACCGAACTTTTTTCTCAGAGAAAAGTGCAAAAAACTTACTTGCTGGTCACAGATCGGCCCGTCGCTTCGACCTCTTTTAAGGTGCAATCTCACATTGAGAAAAAAAATGGGGTGTTTGTTTCACATGGTGATGCCGAGGTAAACTCAGAAACGGCTTTTGAACATTTGCAAACTCAGGGGCGCTTTTCCTTGTGGCAGGCCACTCCTCTGAGTGGAAAGCCCCATCAGATCCGCTTGCATGCCAGTTCAAAAGGAATACCAATTCTCGGCGATCACGAGCATGGGGGGAGCGCATTCCCGACCCTTATGTTACACAGCTCTCAACTTAAATTTACTTCGTTTGTACACAGCTCAAAGATGCCGCGTCTGATGCAGGATCTTTCGCTTCTGAATCGCCCACGCCTAGCCTCTTGGATCGCCGCCTTTGAGCGCCGCGAGCGCCTGTGGCCGGAGCTGCAGGGACTGCCAACAAATACGCGGCGCTTAGTTCACAACGACGGCACGCCATTAAGATGTGAACTTCTTGGTGAAGTCGCGTGCCTCTCGTGGTTTGCTCCTGAAGATCCGGGTGATGAGATTTTTTTGGATCTCAAAGAATTTTGTCAAATCATCGGTGCGCGCAGTTGGTACTTGCAACATCGGCTGAATCGTGGGGCCAGTCCGAATGAGCAGAAAATCTGGTTGAGTGAT
>JAYVXN010000115.1:0-2279 GCA_043785085.1 Bdellovibrionales bacterium
TACAAACTTTCCTGTCAGAGTACTAGGGCTGCGACCACGCAAAGCGTTTGAAGGCATTCTGCCAAGGCTCTGACCAAATGGAACTCTTAATCGCAAAGCGCTCCCCGTTTCGCGCATCTTGAAAATCTAATAGTGCCGAGCGCAGCATCAGTCCCGGAATTTCTAGAGTCTCGCGAAAAAAACGATTATGATACGAATCTCCGTGCGTGCAATCCCCCAGAACTGGGTGACCAATGCGCGCCAGGTGCCGACGAATTTGATGAAAGCGCCCCGTCAGTGGCTGCACTTCGACAAATGAATAGCGGGCGGTCGGATGACGTTTGCCAACGGCATACGGCAATTCAATCCGAGCGAGAGTTTTATAAACGGTGTGCGACTCGAGCATATCACCACTTGAATCACTCGCCAAAGGGGCTGTGATCTCACCCTGATCGAGCGTAAAGCCGCGCACGATGGCGTAGTATTTTTTAAGCATACCTCCGCCGGAGAATTCGCGGCAAAGCCAGGAGGCACACTCCTTATTCAGAGCGAATAATAAAACTCCGGACGTCGCCACGTCCAATCGATGCACCGGAAACAGGCGCTGCCGAAGCTGATTTCGCAAAAGCGGCAAGCAGGTGATTTCGCGTGAAACCCGGCGCCGCGGAAATTCCGGCTGGTGCACATGAAAACCAGACGGCTTATGAATCGCCACCATGTCGTCATCTTTATAGAGAAGTTCAAATCGGAAGCCGGCCATACACTCGTTTCATCGCGCGAATCGCATCGACTTTAGCATTAAAAAGCGACCAATCATCGCTTTGCTCGATCGCGGCCCAAATCGCCTCGATTTCATCTATTAAGAGAGTGGTAGGTTTTATCGCGCTAAAATAAGGATTTTGCAAGCGGACTTTCGCTTCCACTCCTGGCTCTAGACTCTTTAAAAGACTTACAAAACTTGGGTGCGCAAAATATTTATCAGCGCTCGGGCTGAGGCTCGCTCGCGCTGTAGATTCCCGGCCGCCATACCAATCAAAGAAGAATTGATCATAGCCAACTTGGGAGGCTGCTAGAAATTGAAAAACCTCGGCGAGCAGCTCGGTATCACGTTCTTCACCGCGCGACTTTAACCCCAAGCGTTCATTGACGCCAGCGCAAATTCTGGCATTGAAGGCTGGGACGAAGGCGGTCAAAGCGTCTTGCAAAGGTTCAACAGCAGACACTAAGGTCAAACAAGACCCCAGCTGCTCAAGATTCCAAATGACCGCCTCTGGTTGGCGGCCGTAGGCATAGAGGCCGGTGTCATCAAAATACGCGGCCGTAAAATGCAAATCATAGGTCGGCAAAAATCGATAGGGGCCATAATCAAAACTCTCGCCCGTAATGTTCATATTGTCGGTGTTGAGAACTCCGTGGACAAAGCCCGCCGTCATCCACGAGGCACAGAGCGCGGCCGTCTTTGCCGTCACGGCCCGCAAAAATGCGCCTGGTTTTTCGCTGTCGCTGAGATTTTGCATTTCAGGATAATAATAGCGACAACAATAATCGAGAAGTTTTTTGACATTGCCCTCATCCCCCAAGGCGGCGTGCCGTTGAAAACTACCAAAGCGAATGTGGCCATGACTCAGACGAACTAAAACTGCCGAACGTGTCGGCGACGGTTCATCATTGCGAAACAGACTCTCGCCGGTTTCAAACACACTCCAAGATTTTGAGGTGTCGACGTTGAGAGCTTCGAGCATTTCGGTAGCAAGAACTTCTCGCATTGCCCCTTTTAAGGTGAGTTTGCCATCGCCGCCGCGTGACCACGGAGTTTGTCCGCTCCCTTTGGTCCCTAAATCCAAAAGGCGATGATCTTTGGGGTCACGAAATTGTGCAAATAAAAATCCCCGGCCGTCGCCCAAGCGCGGATTATAAGACTGAAATTGATGACCATGATAGCGAAGTGCCAGAGGCTGCTTGAGATTATGTGGCAGCGGCTGAAATGAAGCAAAGTGCACGGCCCATTCAGCTTCGTTGAGCTGGCTAAGCCCCACACGCTCCGCCCAAGCTTGATTGCGAAACCGTAAAATCTGCTGTGGAAATTTCGCGGCAGACACGACATCGTAAAAATCAGTGCCTAATTCTTCAATTCGAGGTTCAGGTTGATACGTCATTTGCGTACTTCAATATGCCTCGACAAACAAGTCAAACTGAAGCGCGGCAAGAACTAGTACTCTGACAGGAAAGTTTGTAGCTGTTGTGCTCGGTCTTTTGACTCAGCCCTTCGTTGGTCGTCGTCCAGTTAGCGCCGTTGGCTA
>JAYVXN010000116.1:0-2276 GCA_043785085.1 Bdellovibrionales bacterium
GGCATCGGCGGCATCGGCATGTGTGGCCTCGCTGAGCTGCTGCGCAATGTTGGCGCCCAGGTCACGGGCAGCGATATTTATGAAAACGCGCAAACCCAGCGTTTGCAGACTCTTGGCGTGAACATTCACTTTGGCCATGCCAGCGAGAATATTGCTGATACGGATGTCGTGGTTTATTCGAGTGCAATCAAGATGGACAACCCGGAGATGCGCGAAGCCCGAAAGCGAAAAATTCCGATCATCTCGCGAGCCGAAGCGTTGGCTGAGATCATGCGCTTGAAACGTTCGATTGCCGTGGGTGGCTCGCACGGTAAAACCACCACAACCAGCATGACCGCTTCGATTTTTCTCCACGCCAAGCTTCAACCAACGATTGTCGTCGGCGGCCGCTTGGAACTCATCAAATCAACGGCCTTATTGGGAGCTGGGGAGTGGGGCATTGCTGAAGCCGATGAGAGCGATGGCAGCTTTTTACGCTTGTCTCCTGAAATCGTGATTATTACCAATATCGATAATGACCACCTAGATTATTACGGCAGTGTCGAGAATCTTAAGAAAGCGTTTTTTGATTTCGCCAGTCGCGTGCCATTTTTTGGACTGGCGATTGTCTGCGGTGATGATCCGACCGTGCGCGAAGTGTTTCGAGATTTTCCGAAAAAGACTCTCTTTTATGGGTTTAGTGAGAGCAATGATCTGGTTCTCAAGGGTGAGCGCAGTCAGTACAGGGTTTCTCGAGATGGCGTTGAGTTGGGTGGATTTGAGTTGCAGGTGCCAGGGCGTCACAATGCTTTGAATGCGACAGCGGCTTTGGCGGCCGGTCTTGAAGCGGGGATTCCATTTGCAACTTGTGTGCAAGGTCTGAAACTTTTTGGCGGAGTCGATCGGCGCTTTCAATTCAAAGGTAGCCGTGACACGGTCGATGTTTATGATGACTACGGCCATCACCCCACTGAGGTTTTGGCGGTCCTGCAGGCCTTTAAAGAAAAGTTTCCGGATCGGCGCTTAGTCACGGTTTTTCAGCCACATCGCTATTCGCGCACAGTTTTGTGCTGGGATCAGTTTTTGCATTGCTTTAAGGATACGGATCAGCTTTTTGTCTGCGATATCTATCCTGGCGGTGAGGCCCCCATTGCGGGTATCACGGCTGAGCGCCTGAGCAGCGAAATTCAACACTCCTCTGTCGTGTATCTCGAGAATTCCAGCGACCGGCTCTCTCGTATCAGCAGTTCTTTGCAGAAGAATGATTTGTTAGTGACTCTCGGTGCCGGCGACGTTTGGAAGCTCGGCATGCAGTACCTTGGCAGTTAAAATGACTTTTCAACCTCGGCAAAATGTGAAACTTTCTGCCTACTCATCGTGGATGGTCGGGGGCCTCGCCGAATATTTCACTGAGCCCTTGAGCGTCACTGAGCTTCAAAAATCTCTCCGCTGGGCCGAAGAGAGTTCTCAAGCTGTCACGATCTTGGGTGGGGGCACGAATGTTTTGATCAGCGATCAGGGCGTGCCCGGTTTGACGGTTTGTTTGCGAAAACTGACCGGGGCAAAAACTGAGGTGCGTGAATCAGTTTTGAAAATCACCTGTCTTGCCGGAACTTCAAAATCTGAACTCTTAAAAATATTTTTGAAATACAAACTTGCCCCGGCGCTTTTTTTGGCGGGCTTACCGGGCGACGTCGGCGGTGGCGTCGTGATGAACGCTGGAGTCGGTGAACAAATCACGCCTCGTGAATTTGTGCAGTTGGTGGAGTGGATCGACGTTTTGAAGAGCGATTTTTCGACTGTTCGACACCCTGTCAAAGATTTACATTGGAGTTACCGGCATTGCAGTGGCTGGCAGCCAGGAGTGATTACTCAAGTGGGTTTGTCCTGGCCACTGCAACCTGTCGAAGATATTTTAGCCAAGGTCAAGCACGCCAATCACGTGCGACTCAGCAAACAGCCTTTGGATCAGCCGAGCTGCGGCTCGGTTTTCGTCAATCCTGCCGGGCATAAATCAGGGCAATTAATCGAGGCGGCTGGGCTTAAGGGCTTTAGCTGCGGCGGTGCCAAAGTTTCTGAAAAACACGCCAATTTCATTGTTAATTTCAATCAGGCCAGCGCGCAGGATATTCATCAAGTCATTACGCATGTCCAGACCACGGTCAAAGCGAAGTCCGGTGTGGACCTGAAGACCGAAGTCGTTTACCTCGGCCAATGGTAGGGTGCTCCAAGCTTAAGTTCTTCAATAACCATTCCAACCAAAGTAGAGTCGTGTTGACGCCAATGCGCTTTGTGTC
>JAYVXN010000117.1:0-2275 GCA_043785085.1 Bdellovibrionales bacterium
ATTTCCCCTGAGCCATCGAATGCGGCATTTAGGAAGTATATTCAGGAACAATATCAAAAGAGAGGTCTCAAGGCTGAGTTTGTGGATACATTTGATTATGCCCACCAAGGGCATGGCAATCTCCATTGTTCGACTCACACGATTCAGATTTGTAACCCTAGGAGAAGCCGATGAAAAACTTATATATTTCTGCTCTGATTTTTATAGTGTCATCACCATGCTTTGCCGAAAACAGTCAAATTCTCAAATGTCGTGTGTCTAATCAAGAATGGAATACCATGTTCATATTGGACTCGGTTGGGTCAGGCTTTCTTAAGTTCAAGAAAGCTAATAATCCCAAGACCTATACTTGTGCATTAAAATTGGATTTTATAACCGATGGACAACGCGCTATAGTACCAGAAATTACCGTTGAATTCACTCTTACGACCTGTGATCCAGATCTTGGATCAATCCAATCAGAAATTTTGAAAAGGCAAACATTAACTGTTAATCTCACCGACAAGAAAAAGCCTAAAGGCAGAGTGCAATGGCTCACAAAGAAACAACCTGATGACTGTACAGTTGAGAAGCTGAGTATGATTGACATTCAACTAGATGCAAAGAGATGGCATGAGGGCAACTGGGGTCGAACAACAGCAAGTGAAGTGAAGTCGTCTAAATCCAATCCCAACAAATAGCATATACCAGGAGAGAGTGACTGAATGGTTCCCACGGAACCACCATTTCCATCGGGAACCACAATGGGAACCAGTATTTCAGAGCGGCGGAACCAGCATTTGCAAAATCGGGAACCAAAATGTTACTGAGTAATTTCAGTGATTTGTCCCTCAAGCCGCCCACAAAACAGCCTCGGTTCTAAATTCGCCTACTTCTCTCCGCCATTCAACACAGGGTAAAACAGCTACAATTCTGATTTTCACAAGCGCATCAAGTAGCTTATCGTTTGGAGATGACCCAGAAGAGTTTGGGTGTACTTTTGCCAGACTCGACGCAGGCTGACTTGAGAGAGCAGGTGGCCAACGTGGCCAGCCCGGTTCATCGTCATCTGGAATATTTGGCGGCCAATGGCGAGCTTTTTCACAATGACGACACTCCGAACAAGATTTTGGAGTTGATGAAGGAAAATAAATCACTCCCGAAAGGTGCGCGCACCGGTATGCAAACCACCGGAATCGTCTCGCTGACGAGCGACGGAGAAAAAATAGCGCTGTTTGCCACTGGTCGTAAACATGCTGGAGAAAATCTTGCCGCTATTTTTCTTAAACGCGATCCGAATCTGCCACCGGCAATCCAGATGGGCGATGCCGCAAAACTCAACCTGACGCCTGAGTTCAGGGACCTTGTGATCAAATGTCTTTGCCTTGCTCATGGCAGACGAAATTTCATGGACGTCCTTGAGAGCTTTCCTCGCGAATGTCGCTACGTCGTTGAAGAGCTGGCCAATGTTTACAAACACGATGCCGAGGCAAAGGGACTCTCGCCAGAGGCACGACTTCTTTACCACCAAGAACATTCCAGACCTGTGATGAACAGACTCAACGCTTGAATGGAGGAAAAGTTTGAAAATCACGAGGTCGAGCCCAACAGCGGACTCGGTGGAGCGATCGAATACTTTGTAAAACACTGGAACGGGTTGACCCAGTTCTTGCGCGTGCCCGGCTCTCCGCTTTCGAATGCAGAAGTCGAGAGACTTTTGAAGAAATGCGTCCTTCGCCGCAAGAACTCGCTCTTCTATAAAACCCAGGTCGGTGCCTGGATCGGCGATATGCTGATGAGCATGATTGAAACCGCGCGCTTTGCCGGCAAAAACCCCTTCGAGTATCTCGAAGCGCTTCAAGTTCACGCCGCACGCGTTCGCGCGAACCCCGAATCGTGGCTCCCCTGGAATTATCAAATTACGCTCGCAAACCTGGGCTGAAGTCATCTGTCCAAGTAGCTTCGCTCGGCCTGTCAGGCTCCGTCACGCAATCTTGCCGGAGGGACACTCAAGACCGGACAAAGTGCGCGGCGAGGATCTGGAACATGGCTCGGGAAGTAAGACAAATATTGATCAATCGCAGGCGATTGAATCCCCATATTGGACCGAAAGCGGCTCACTCCAACCCGGCCCTATCAAGAATCTAAAGTCGAAATAACACGTAGGCTTGTGACTATCCGAAAATCTGGGCGATATAAACCGACTCGTCTTCGATCGGACTCTCGATCAGGGCCTATATCTTTTAATAACGCGTCACATACATAAAAATTGTTTTCTCAAATGAAATTAAAGCAC
>JAYVXN010000118.1:0-2272 GCA_043785085.1 Bdellovibrionales bacterium
ATTCGCTCAAACGATATCGGTGAAGTGCCGTTCAACGAACTGTTCCTGTTAGGTGGCGCCAATAGTTTGCGTGGCTTTGACTGGTACAGTGTGGGCCGCCGGCGCTTTTCGAATAAGCAGTTCAATTTGCTCCGTCAGAATCTTAAAGGCGATTTAACCACGCCGCTGACGCAAGATGAACAAGATCTGCTGACGTCAAAAGCCTTAAAGCCTTATGGTGGCACGCAAGAAATTTACTATAATGCCGAACTTGAGTTTCCATTGATCTCTGAAGCTGGCATTAAAGGCGTCTTCTTCTACGACGTGGGTGAAGCGGAAACTGAACTTGAAATTGATAATTTGCGCAGCGATATCGGCTTTGGATTTCGCTGGTTTTCACCGATTGGTCCGTTGCGATTTGAGTGGGGTTTCCCGGTAGCCCGTCGCACGGATGAACGGGCCGTTAACTTCCAGTTTGCGATTGGCTCGCCGTTTTAACGGTTCGGATTCAGTAGAGTTGAATTATGGGAGTTCCCAGGACAGAACTTCTTGATTAAGATAGGGTTTGTTAAAATTAAAATTAGGTAGGAGTGAGGAATGACGAGCATGAAAACTTTCGTGGCCCTGATGGCGTTTTTCGGTATGACAGCAGCTGCGCACGCGGCACCGGCCGATGTTAAAATCGGCTATGTTGATCTGCAAAAAGCGATTCAAGAAACCAATGCCGGCAAAAAGGCAAAAAAAGACCTCGAGAAAGAGTTCAACTCTAAAAAAGATGAGCTTCAGAAAAAAGAAGCTGACCTGAAGAAAATGAACGAAGATTTCGAAAAGAAGAAAAATGTTCTTTCTGATGACGTTCGTAATAAAAAGCAACAAGAGCTCCAACAAGAAATGTTTAAATACCGCGAGCTCGTTGGCCAAAGCCAGTTGAACCTCCAGAAACGTGAGCAAGAACTGACCAAACCGATTTTAGAAAAACTCCAAGAAGTTTTGGATAAAGTGGCCAAAGATGCTAGCTACACAATGGTTCTTGAAAAAAATGAACAAAGTGTATTGTGGGCGAAAAAAGACGTCGATTTGACGGATGAAGTTGTAAAGGCTTTTGAAAAATCGAAGTAAGCCATGAACACAGATAGCCGAGCACCATTTTATACAATTACAGATATCATGAAGCTTTTGCCGCATCGTTATCCATTTTTATTGGTGGATCGTGTCGATGAGCTTCATATTCCGCAAGGCACTGATAACACTCCGGGAAAAAGAGTTGGGCGCCGGATCACGGCGATCAAGAATGTGACGGCCAATGAACAGTTTTTTGTTGGCCACTTTCCGCATCGTCCGGTGATGCCCGGTGTTTTGCAAATTGAAGCGATGGCGCAGGTTGCTGCTCTCACTTGTGTTGAACTGCAAGGACCAAAAATGGATGTCGCCATCGCTGGCGTCAATGCGGCGCGCTTTCGCAGGCCGGTCGTTCCTGGCGACACTTTGGTTTTAACTGCCGAAGTGATCAAAGACCGCGGACAAATATTATTGATGAAATGTGAAGCGCGAGTCAACGGCCAGGTCGTGGCCGAAGCTGAGCTCCTGGCGAAAATGTTTCCGATGGTGAATCAGTAAACTTTAGATGATTTGGTGACGAGGTATCCAGCTGTGAACATTCATTCTTCAAGCGTCATTTCAAAAGAAGTCGAACTTGGAAAAGATGTGACCATTGGTCCATTTTGCGTCGTTCGCGGACGGGTTAAAATCGGCGACGGTTGTGTGCTACATTCGCATGTCAGTCTAGGCAGCGAATTTGGTGTCGTCGAACTGGGCAAGAATAATCATATCTTGGCGGGAGCGATGGTCGGTGGGCCGCCGCAGGATTTGAAATATCGAGGCGAAGCCGTCAGGCTCACCATCGGTGATAATAATACGATTCGGGAATTGGCGACCATCAATTTGGGCACGCCCGGCGGAGGTGGCCTGACCCAAATCGGCAGTGAGTGCCTGATTATGTCTTACGCTCACGTTGCACATGATTGTCATATTGGCGATCATGTGGTGATTGCAAATTCCAGTCAGCTGGCTGGTCACGTGATTGTTGAAGATCACGCCAAGATCAACGGAATGTGCGGCTTCAATCAGTTTATTCGAATTGGTAAGTATTCCTTTATTGCCGGCGACAGCGCCGTAAATAAAGATGTTCCGCCGTTCACCATCGCCCAAGGCAAGTATGCAGTGGTGCGCGCTCCGAACCGGGTTGGCTTAGAGCGAGCCGGGTTTTCGAAAGAAGATATTGATTCGATTAAAA
>JAYVXN010000119.1:0-2263 GCA_043785085.1 Bdellovibrionales bacterium
AGTCGGATCGGGAATCATCATGGCATTGAAATAAACCGGTTGAATGACTTGCTCGGAAGTTAAGAACTCAACGGTTGCGCCTTCGACAGGGCGACCATCGCTCGTCACCCGACCCCAGACGATGGCTGGATCGGTTCCGTTTTTCAACCCGTACTCCGATAATTCTTCAAACGCCGCCAGGGCTTTGTCTTGGAAGAGAGTTAAGTTGCTGGGCAGTCCAGTCGCGGCCAGAGCGACCGTACCCCAATGGCCTTCGCGCTGAGCATGCACGACGACTGTTGATCCTTCCACCAAGTTAGGTTCATTGAAGCTTCCGTCTTTCAAAGACACCGTCTCAAATGCGGTACCACCAATTTTAATACGTGATCCAGGAATCGGCTGAATTTGTGACTGCGAATCGTAAAAAGACATCACCCGACCACTCAGACCCTGAAAAATCGGTCGAATTTTAAGGGTGATATTGTCCATCCGGTACTGACGAACTGGCGGGAGCGTTTCTAGGTCATAACGTCCACGCCCGATAATATCTCCAGAGGCTGAACGAAGTTCGGCAACTAACTCACCTTTTGGCTGGTCCACGAGAATTTCATATTGACCTGATTTCATCCAAACTTGGCCGGCCTCGAGAGTCTGCTCCTCTAGTTCCCGATAGACCACCAAACGATCACTTTGATTTGTCAGTGCGAGACCCCCAGAAAATTCAAGTCCCCCACTTATAATCAGTTGCTGGCCGCTCACCTCAGCAGCGGCGATGCTCGCCACACCTTCCTGGCTCGGATTTCCATTCAATGAAGCGGCTCCAGCAAAGCCTTGGCGTATGGCATCGCCAACCACTTGGTGATTTATTCCTGAATCAACAGGAGCCTGAGGTGGCTGGCTATTCACGGGAATGATCGGCTGTTGCGGAATCAAGGCCTTGTTTGGATGAGACTGCGTTGCCGTCACCAAGTAATGTTCAGGTTCATGGTTGGCCGCTAACTGGACCGTCTCAGGCGCAGCATCCGCGCCAGACACGACCATTGGTAAGAGCATCTCTCGAATCAGTTCTTCACGCTGCATGTTTAATTCACTCAAGCGAATGGTGCGAACATTGTGCGCGACCTGGTGGGCCTGTGCGGCCATTTCTTGAAAGCGATCACTCGGCCGCGCGGCTTCTGCTTTTTGGATCACCCGGTCGGTTGGTGGAGTGTACATTTTTAGACGTGCCGCTTTAATGGCTAATCTCGCTTGCGCCAATTGCGCCGCCTGTATTTTGGCCGCTTGTTGGGCGGCAATCTCAGCAAGGCGTTTACGTTCCATCTCGTTCTTCAGCTGAACTTCGACAATTTTCGCCATTTCAAGACGATGCTCTTCGCTTTTTTCAGCCACTAGAGTTTCAATTGTGCCACTTCCCGCAGAAAGAGCCACTGTGACCACGGCCTGCGGAATCCACTGAAGATGTGGCTCCGCGCTTTCTTCTAATGCTGCAAAAGCCGGCGAAGACTCTGACAAGTGAATACGCAATCCCTGATTAAAAACGCGATCGGTTCCGTAATAAATTTTTGTGGAAAATAAAAGTGAAGAAAATGCAAAAAACCCTGTCGTCGCCAGCAACAGCGGCAGATACCTGGTCGAATTTTTTCTCGGGCGAGAATAAAACTTATACACGTCTCAATCCTTGCGACGCTTCATCTAACATCCAATCCGTGGACATATCTCTTTCAAT
This sequence comes from Bdellovibrionales bacterium, assembly GCA_043785085.1. Classification (GTDB taxonomy): domain Bacteria; phylum Bdellovibrionota; class Bdellovibrionia; order Bdellovibrionales; family JAMPXM01; genus JAYVXN01. The sequence goes on from JAYVXN010000119.1 coordinate 1,706, forward strand.
TGTAGCTAGAAAGCTCGAAAATCGTCAATGACGTTACGATCTTCTCTACGATTGGCCAAATCTGCTTTGATTCGACGAACTAGCTCTTTGGCGATGACCGCGTCTGTTCCAAGCTTTCGATACTCATTCAGAGACTGCTGATTGCGTGCCTCGCGGATGACCGTCACGACGATCGTATAGGGACGTCGATCGCCGAGAATCGTCATCACGGCATAAGAGCGCTGTGGTTTCGCGGAGGCATCTTCGTCAAAGCGTCCAGGTGTTCCAAAGTAGTTTGACGAAAATTCGCGACCGTTAGGACTGATAAGGCGAATTCCGCGCGGTGATTTGTTGGCCACGACTTTTGCAAGGGTCGAGAGCGGTAGATTAAGGTCTTGGACTTGCGCGGCATGCGAACAGCCGGCCAAAAAGAGACTGGAAATAGCGCCCGCTAAAAACATAACGAGCGTGTGTATTCGAACATTCGGCTGAGTTCTCAAGTGAGTAGCCACCCATCTTTGAACCCCTCAAAAAAATAGTGAGGGCTTTGCTCTTATCACTTCGGAACTTTTTCCCAAT
>JAYVXN010000120.1:0-2259 GCA_043785085.1 Bdellovibrionales bacterium
GATTTCTTCATACAAACGCTTGTTTTCATTGGCAACCGTGTTGAGGGTAAGGAGTTCCATGGTCCAGTCGCCAGCAGCAACGGCTTTTTTGGCAAAGCCTTCAACATATTTCACATCTTCAATTCGCTTCAGCAAGCTTTTCTTGAGAAGCGCATCAGACGACGTATGCAGAGTTTCATGACTCAGACGCGAGCTAAACTCTTCAAACGCTTTCATGAAAACCTGACGGGCCAGTACTTTTCCAGAGACCGTGCGTCGCACACCCGGAACTTCCAAGGCAGATTTTGCCGTTTTGTAACTTCTTGTTTCACTGAAAACCTCAAGAGCAAGAGGTGCGAAAATGCTCGGGCTGCTGCGGAGAGCAACTTGGTAGTGTGCGAAATCTCGCGCTGGGTTCTTTGCGGAGCGAACCAATTTAGCGCGCACTTGATTGGCTTCATTATGATTGTGATTGTGGCTAAGGCGCAAGTACCTTTGATAATGCGGTCTAGAGTCTTGGCCGGCCAGTTCGGCCAACATGGCTAGGTGGAGCTCACGTTTGGCTGGTTCCAGGTTTTTCATTTTCATTTGTTGGCTCACCGAATACGCCGTGGTGAAATCCAATTTCAATTCGGCTAGCCAAACTTTTTCAGCTAGTGCGGCTTCGCGGTCCGTTTCTGAGAGATGCGGAACTGTTAAGAGCGCATTTACGCCGGCCGCTGTGGCGGCGGTATTTTGACTTTTTTGCGCCAGTTGAATCTCAGTTTTATAAAACTGAACCTTTTCCTCGGTCGAGGCGCCTTTTAAATTGGCGTTATTAAATTTACTGAGAACGCGCTCAAGATGTCCTGATTTCGGATCAGCCGCATTTTCTTGGGCTTGGTGCAAAAGCGATTTTCGAGAAATGGCATAGAATTCTTCCTGTGACGCCGGAAAACTTTGCGCAAACTCGATCGCCCATTCTTCGACTTTTTCGCCGTTCTTCAGTTGTGCTTGGCTGTCGAGAGCAAGGTCGGCGGCTTGTTTGCGGAGCTCTTTGTGCGAAGTCTCATTCAACAATGCCACGGTGTGAAACTCGTCGGCCGATTCTTTGTATTTTGATTCTTCATAATGAACGTGCGCCAACTGATAGCGAACTTCAAAGGCCTTAGGCCCTTTCGGATTTAAAATAAGGTAATGCAGGTAGGCGTTTTCACGAAGGCGATTGTCTTTGAGCTGTTCCGAGATTTCCATTTCAGCCAAAAGCGAATCTTCAAAAATAGCACTGTCGCGTTTTTTGGTGGCGTCATTGGGTGCAGGACTTGCGCTCAAGGCCTGCTGAGCCATTGCCGCGGTACTGCGGTAGAAAATAATGGCATTGTTCCAGGCTTTTTGCTCTCTGGCGGCGAGAGCGGCTGAGTAGTTCATGTCCATATCGGCTTTAAAGAAAGCCAAGTAGCTTGAGAAGGCTTCAACCAATTGCGGAGACGGCTTGCTTTTTTCGACTTTATACCATTCCAAAACGATTTTCTTTATGCGATTCTGTAAGAGTTCACATTCTTTTTCTTGTTTGCAACCGTTTTGCTTCCACAGCTCCAGTGAACTTTTAAGATCTTTAGCCGCGGCATCGTGATGGCCGAGGTCGTAATCCAACTGCGCGAGATGAACGCTAGCTTCGAGGCGCTCTTGGGGTTCGAGCTTATCCTTTAAAATCATCTGCCATACAAAAACTGCTGAGGGGTATTTGCCGAGTCGCTCAGATTCATTGGCTAAATACATGAGATTGTGCTTCTGCACTTCACTGGGAGTCAACTCAAGAAGAGTTTGCAATTCTTGTGGGGTGATTCCGCCGCGGGCATAAAAGGTGTAAAGATCATGGGCGACGTCTTCTTGAAAACTTTGGTCGTGTATTGGACCGTCTTCTGTCTCAACCGTTAAATATTCCTGAGTTTTCAAAATCTTGATTAAGGCCTGTTTGGCCTGATCGAGAGCATTTAAGTTCAAATCACACCAAGCGATGCGATAAAGAACATAGCCTTTTTTCTCGAGGTTCGGAATTTGCAATGCCGATTGAAAGTAAGCGCGTGCTTTCGTAAAACCCGCTTCGCGAAAGTAAATGTCGCCAAGGCTCATATCGGCGCGGGCCACAAGTGCCGAGCCATAAGTTTTTGTATCGCGGGTGATAGTAATATAGAGTTCTTGGGCTTTCGGGCGCTGCTCGAGGAGTTCATAGAGATGCGCCATTTGAAAGACCATTTGCGATTTGTGTTCATTATCGGCCTTGCTGAAGGCTTGATTGTA
>JAYVXN010000121.1:0-2258 GCA_043785085.1 Bdellovibrionales bacterium
AGCAAGAAACCATAGTCTTTTTATTTACGTGCAGCCACGAACTAGGAAAAGCACTAACAGAACTGGAATTGGAATTCCAAGTGCCCATAGGATAATCCAACCCATTTTTCCTCGGGAATCTGCAAGAATTTCTTTTGAATACTGGCTCATAAAAACCCCCTTTTATTGTTGTTTGCCATTTGCAAATCTAATTCCGAAGTTCATTCCAGGTTAAATTTGTTTTGAGAGGCTTGGCTTGGAAAGAATGCCCCAAGCAAGCATCGAAATTTGACTAATTTCTCAAACAGTTCTTTCTCTCAGCTCGCGCCTCGGTCACAATCATTGAATGTCTGAAAATTCCTGCTCCAGAAAAAAAATATGGTTTCTTTTGCTTTTGCTGTTCTTGAATTTGGCAAACTGTGTTCATTATGCAAAGAATCAGACGGAACTGATGCCGACCGGGAAATTTTTATTTGCTGTTGGACAAGGGCAAAATGAAATTGTGCAAGAGGCTCTGCGGAAAGGTCAGAATCCGAATCAGTCAAACGAGCAAAAAGTGACTCCCCTCATGCTGGCTACTTTCAAAGGAAATTTAGAAATCGCCGAGGCATTACTGAAATTTGGAGCCCATGTTAACTCACTGGATATTCAAGGGCGGTCTGCGCTTTTCTATGCCATCGATGGACAAAAGAATGAAGTGATCCAATTGCTTTTGCGATCAAAAGCGCCAGTTAATTTGAAAGACAGTTTCAACCTCTCTCCATTGATGGTGGCCGCTTCTCAAGGGAGCACTTATCTAACCGGATTGCTTTTGGATTCAGGAGCGAGGCTGGAAATGACCGATGAACAAGGATGGGATTCTTTATTTTATGCCGTGGCCGTGCAGTCGAAATCAACTGTTGAGAAATTATTAAAAGCCGGAAGTGCAATCAATCGATTGGACATCGACGGGAACTCTCTTGCGCATCTTTGTGTGGAAAGGAATAATCTAGAGGTTTTGCAGTTTTTGGTGGGCAGGGGTTTGGACCTGCAGTTGAAGAACCGCATGGGGTTGACGGCTCAGGACCAGGCTTTTCAAAACTTGAACTTTAAATTGACTGATTATTTTGAGACTTTAAATCCTCGAGATGGCCAGCGACCGCTACCTTCGACAGTCGACGCGCTCTAAATTAATTTTCAGATGGGTCTCAAATCCACTGCAGCAGCCCTGGGCGAAGACTTTGGTGTCTTAGGTCAGACTGCTGAAGGCTTTGCTGCTATCCATTATCTTTGACTATCTTTTCCCGAGAGCTCGTGGTGTAACGAAGGCTCAATCGTCCGTTCTCTGTTCAGGTCAATAGATGTTCTCTTGTCCTCTGCGAATGGCCCCACCAGCCTAGGAGGCAATCATGGGAAAAAAAATATACGTCGGCAACCTTTCATACTCAGTCGACAACGAAGCACTGACAGAGATGTTCAGTGAATTTGGAGCCGTTGATTCTGCAAGCGTGATCATGGATCGCGAAACTGGTCGCAGCAAAGGGTTTGCTTTTGTTGAGATGTCTAGCGAAGGTGACGCTCAGAATGCGATTACAAAATTGAATGGCCGTGAGTCTGGTGGCCGAGCTTTGAACGTATCTGAAGCTAAACCACAAGCTCCTCGCGACAATCGCGGTGGTGGCGGTGGCGGCGGTGGATTCTCTTCACGCTCACGTTACTAGTTTTTACTTTTTGAAATTTCTTTTGAAATTTTAACTGGAAAATTCTGACTTAAAAAAGCAAAACCCCACTGATGAAAATGAGTGGGGTTTTTTTTGCTATGAATCACTCTCCAGTTTGACTGATCGATTGACACTTTTTCTTAAAATCCCTCCTGCACTCATCTATTTTTTACTGAGATCTGGTGATCAGCTCGAACTGAGAGATAGGGCACTACGACGTCGACTTTTTTTTATCGACTTAGATCCTGATATTTTTTTGATTTTTTTGTCTGAAAAGTGAACAGATTTTTATTTTAGACAATTTTCTGAGAAATAACCATTTCCAGCGTAAGCAAAATTCTCAATCATGTTGCCTGCTTACATTCATAACGAGGCAATGGTCGAGATGGCCCAAAACATGAAGTATTGAAATGCGGGAGTGTGATTATATGAAAAAATCAATTGGGTCTGTTGCAATGTTGAGTCTCTTATCGGTGGCTTGTCACAAAATGAATTTTACGCCTGCCGGTGGTGAGTTGTACAAAGCGTCGGAGAGGGCACCCGTCGTTGATACGCGACCAGTTGACTTGGGTTTGCGAA
>JAYVXN010000122.1:0-7545 GCA_043785085.1 Bdellovibrionales bacterium
GGCCTCACGTACTTTTTCCTCACGCCAATTTCGCTCGAGCGGATTGCCCTCGAGCATTTCAAAAAGCAAATGGGCGCGGCCGCGCGTCGAATGCATTTCTTCTCGAGTGACCATGTACGAGGGGCACATCACGCCGCCCTCATGGCGGCGGCACTCGCCAACGCCAACACATCGAGTGGTCACTTTTGCAAACGAGCCCTGATCTTCTTTATAACTGAAATGAGTCTTCCAATCGGGTGGATCATAGTTTCGACCAAGTCGCAGATTTTGATCGGCTCGATAAGGATCAACAACTTTTCCAGGATTCATTTTTCCGAAAGGGTCCCAGATATATTTAAATTCACGAAAGCCATTAACAAGCTCATCGCCGAACATGATCGGCAAAAGCTCGCCGCGTGATTGCCCATCACCGTGCTCGCCTGAGAGGGATCCGCCAAATTTAACACAGAGGTGAGCCGCCTCATAAATAAACTCACGATACTTTTTAATTCCGGGAGCCGTTTCGAGATCAAATGAAATTCGCGTATGAATACAGCCTTGACCGAAGTGTCCGTACAAAGCTCCCTCATAACCGTATTTATCTAAGAGCTTGCGCAGTTCTCGCAAATAATCGCCAACTTTATCCGGCGGCACAGCCGAGTCTTCCCAGCCCTCCCAAGCCTCAGGCATTCCTGGAACTCGAGCCGTAGCACCCAATCCAGCTTCTCGCACGGACCAAATTCGGTGCTGCTCAGCCTGGTCACTGAGTATTTTTACCTCAGGAGGCTGCGGAGTTTCTTGGACAGCTTGGGCGCACTGCTGCGCTTGTAGTTCTGCTTCTTTGAGAGTGCCCGCGCCAAATTCGACCACGAGCCAGCTGCGGCCCTTGGGTAAAATCTGCAAATCACTGCGCCGCAAATCTTTTAAGCGCATGAATTCAACTAAGCGGTCATCAATTCCTTCAAGGGCAATCGGTTTAGACTTGAGCACCACTGGCACGGCATCACCGGCCACATCGATACTGGGATAACCGAGTACCAAGAGCACGCGGCATGGCGGATCTGGCACGAGATTTAAAGTCGCTTCGAGCACGGTCACACACGTTGACTCCGTGCCGACCAAGGCCCGCGCCAGATTGAATTCATTCTCTGGTAAGAGCTCATCGAGATAATAACCCGAAACCTTGCGCGGAATTTTTGGAAAACGCGCCCGAATCTGCAATTCATATTTTTCGCTGAGTTCGCGCAACGAACGGTAGATTTCGGCTCTACGGCCGCCTTGGCGGAGAATCTCTTGGTATTGGCTCTGACTGGTTCGACCGACTGTCATGTGCAAGCCATCGTAGGTCAGAATTTCGAGTGATTCGACATTGTGTTCAGTGCGGCCGGCGTACTGCGCGTGCATGCCACAGGAGTTATTGCCGATCATGCCGCCAATCGTGCAGTGATTGTGCGTTGCCGGATCAGGGCCAAAAGTCAGCTGATAGGGTTTAAGTGCCTTGCGCAATTCATCTAAGACAATTCCTGGTTGCACGCGAACCAGTTTTTTCTCGGCATCAATTTGCAAAATCTGATTGTAGTATTTGGACATATCCATCACGACAGCAGTGTTGCAACACTGGCCGGCGAGACTCGTACCACCCCCACGCGAAAGAATCGGCGCGCCAAAACGCTTAGCGATTTGCACGGTCTGAATAATATCTTCTTTACTCAACGGCACGACCACCCCAATGGGCACTTGTCGGTAATTCGAGGCATCCGTCGCATACAGGGCTCGTGAGCCGCGATCAAAGCGCACTTCGCCTGAGATGACCTTTTTCAATTCATTTTCCATCTCGCGGCTTAGCGGAAACTCGTCTGGATTTCTCTCCGACAAGCGAAAACCAACGGCCGGCCCGGGATTGACTGGCGGAGTTTCTTCCGGTGGCAGAATTCGATCCTGCTCCGGAATATGGGAGCGCGCTTCGGTTTGCGCTTGCCGCTGTTTGTTTCGCGGTGGCTGATGATCAATCCCGCGGCGGGCCGACCAGTTCTCAAATGGAATATCCGTCATAAAGCAAATCTCTCCGCGTCCTGATGTTTGAATTCAATCCCGAGTCCAGGTCGCTCGAGATCAGGAAAGAGCCGGCCATCTCGGACCTGAGCCACGCCCTCGAAGAGTTCGTTTTCAATTCGCACATGATCATAGAAATATTCCAGGTGACAGACAGCAGAGTGGGCGCAACAGACGGCGAGATGAATACTGGGCGCGGTGTGGGCACTGAGGGCAATCCCGTGTGCGCTGGCTAAATCTGCTGCTTGCAGAAATCCCGTGATTCCTCCGCAGCGGGTGGCATCGGCCTGAAGAGTATCGACCGCTCCGGCGGCGAGCATGCGTTCAAAATAAATCCGGTCAAAACCATATTCACCGGCAGCAATGTCCATTCCTCCCGGAGCCCGGTCGCGAAGCAAACGCAAACCTTCTAAGTCATCGGAGCTGACAGGCTCTTCAAACCAAGTCACCGCGAGATCATGAAAACGTTCGGCAAAATCCAAGGCCTGCTTGCGTGTGTAAGCCCCATTGGCATCGACAAATAATTTGCTCGACTCAACCAAAACTTCACGCACATTGGTCACGCGCATGAGATCTTCATCCGGATGTGTGCCGATTTTCATTTTCACCATTTCGATCCCCGAGGCCGTCCAATTTTCCATTTGCTCCTGCAATTCAATCAAACTATAGGACGTAAAACCACCACTGCCGTAAACCGGAATCGACTCACGCACCGAACCCAATAGTGTCACAAGCGGCAATCCAAGAAGTTTCGCTTTGAGATCCCAAAGGCAAGCATCCACAGCTGCGATGCTGGCCGAAATCAATCCCGGCCGACCGAAGTTTCGTACTTCGTGATTCATTAAACTCCATAGGGCTGGAATCTCCATTGGATCGCGATTTCTCAGTAGCGGCAACAAAGTTTCCTCGATCACGACCGCAGCCGCCCGATGGGCATAGGTGTAACCAAATCCGATTTTGTCCTCGCATTGCAATTCAACTGTCACCAGGGTCGTCGAGCTCCAAGAAAGCGTGCCATCCGCCTCACGACCATCAGTGGGCACTCGGTAAGCGCGAACCCGAAGAGGTTTGATGCGTAATTTGCCCATCACACCAACTCTCTGACCCGCTCACCGATTGCATTGATGGCGATTTTTTCTCGGTTCGGCTCACCGCGGGCCAAAGCTTCCGCAAAACGCAACGCTTGTTTTGCTGTGATATGTGCTGGCATCGGTGGTTCAAATGGGTCAACGACGGCCTCAATGAGCACCGGTCCTGGAATTGCTAAGGCTGAATCAAGTTGTTCCGGACACTTCTTTGGATCGTCAATGGTCACGCCGATCGCTCCGACCGCACGTGCATAGGCCGCGAAATCAATCGGCTGCAGTTCACAACCGTATTCCGGGTTACCGAGAAAAACCATTTGTTCCCATTTGATTTGTCCAAGTGTATTGTTTTTAATGATCACGATTTTGATTGGCAGTTTATACTTCACGCAAGTCGCGAGCTCGGCCATCAGCATCGAAAATCCGCCGTCACCGACAAAAGCAAAGACCGGGCGATCAGGATAGGCGATTTGCGCGGCAATTGCATATGGAAAGCCGCAGGCCATAGTCGCCAGATTTCCTGAGATCGTGTGCATTTGACCACGCTTCACCGGAATTTGCCTTGCCCACCACGTTGCGATCGTGCCCGAATCACATGCGACAATCGCATTGCTTGGCAAACGTTTTCCCAATTCCCAAGCCACCACCTGGGGCTTCATCGGCACAGTCATGCGCGTACTGCGCTCTTCCATCAACTTCCACCAGTCCTTCATTCCCGCTTGCGCTCTTTCAAGAAAACTGCGGTCATCGTTATGTTTGAGAAGTGGCAAGAGATCTTTGAGAATGAGCTGACTATCGCCGACTAAGCCAACTTCAACTGGAAAGCGCAAGCCAATTCGTGTCGGGTCAGAATCGATCTGCACACCGCGCGCCTGGCCCGGCTTCGGCAAAAATTCAATATAAGGAAAACTGGTGCCGACCATCAGGAGTGTGTCACATTCCTGGAGCGCCTCTTGAGAAGGCTTGGTCCCGAGCAGCCCGATACCGCCAGTGGTGAGTGGCGAATCATCTGGAACGGCAGCTTTTCCGAGTAGCGGCTTAATAATCGGCGCACCTAATAGGTCGGCAATCTCTAAGAGTTCATCCGTCGCATGCAAAGCTCCGCGTCCAGCGAGAATGGCGATTTTTGAACCAGAATTGATAACGGCTGCGGCATCTTGAAGATCCTCTTGCGAAGGAATACGCGTGTACATCGGTTGAATGTTTGAAATATGATGTTCGACATTTCTTTCCGAGGCCGCCTTGCGAACCGCCGGCATGGTCTGATAATCCACTGGCACAGTGATGTGGGCCACTCCTCGCTGTGCAATAGCGCTGCGACAGGCCAGTTCTGTGACATTTTCGACGTGGTTCGGGCCCATCACGCGAGAGTTGTAAACGCAGACATCCATAAATAATTTATCGAGTTCAAGATCTTGTTGGCCGTGAGTGTTGAGAAGATCATGAAACTGCATTCCGGTGATGGCCAGGACCGGCTGGCCATCTAACTTTGCATCATACAGACCATTGAGCAAATGCACCCCGCCCGGTCCCGAAGTTGCGATACAAACGCCTAATTTTCCGGTGAATTTTGCGTAGCCACAGGCCATAAAAGCAGCGGCCTCCTCATGTCTGGTTTGAATAAAGCGAATTTTATTTTGTCTGAGACGAAGGGCTTCCATGATGCCATTGATGCCGTCTCCAGGAAGTCCGAAGATCGTATCAACGCCCCAGTCTATAAGTACATCGAGCATAATATCCGAGCTGGTCTGGGCCATGGTGAATCCTTTCGAAAAGTTAGAGAAATTAAAGGCCACTGTTATGCGAAGGTCTCTCGCTCGCTCTTGATTAATTTTTGAACTTATCAAGACATCCATGTGCATGAACGTAGAGTTCTCACCGCACATTAAAATAGTCATCGTAATCGCTTCTCTCCTCCCCTAGTCTCGGAGTGACTTTTAGATTGAGTCATGAATGCTTAGGCGGCAAACCACACTTTCACGAACAGACCGGAAATGCATGGGTCGCGTTGCCACTAAAATAAAAAAGGAGAAGCCGATGCCGAAAATAAAAAGACGACGAGTCGTCGTGATTACGGGAGCCTCAGCCGGAGTAGGCCGCGCTACGGCGCGAGCTTTTGCCAAAGAAGGCGCTTGTCTCGGATTGATCGCGCGTGGCCAAGACGGCCTCGAGGCCTGTCAGCGCGAAGTCGAAAAACTGGGTGGTAAAGCTCTCGTTCTCATTTGTGATGTCGCTGACGCCAAGCGGGTTGAAACTTGCGCACAAGAAGTTGAGCGACATTTTGGCCCGATTGATGTGTGGGTGAACAATGCCATGGTCTCGGTCTTTTCACCGGTCAAAGAAATGCTTCCGGAAGAATTTAAGCGCGTCACAGAAGTCACCTATCTTGGTTATGTTTACGGCACTCTTGCAGCATTAAAAACCATGTTACCGCGAAATCATGGCCGCATCATTCAGGTCGGCTCAGCTTTGGCATATCGAAGTATCCCTCTGCAATCGGCCTATTGCGCAGCCAAACATGCCGTGCTGGGTTTCACTGAATCCTTGCGCACGGAACTTTTACACGACAAAAGTGCGGTCACAGTTTCAGTGGTTGAGATGCCGGCGTTAAACACGCCGCAATTTGACTGGACGAAATCGCGCATGCCGCATCAACCACAGCCAGTTCCGCCGATATTTCAACCTGAGGTCGCCGCCGATGCGATTCTCTATCTCTCGCATCATCCGCGCAAAGAAATGTATGTCGGATATCCAACTTTAAAGGCCATCACTGCTGAGAAAATCGCACCACAAATCGCCGACTGGTATTTGGCAAAATATGGCTATAACTCGCAACAAACTTCTGAGCCGGCGGAAGTGAATCGCCCGAACAATTTATGGCATCCAGTAGCCGGTGAATTTGCTGCACACGGAAGGTTCGATGCCCGCGCAATGAATTCGTCGCTGCAGTTACAGTTGAATAAAAATCGCGGCCTCCTCTTATCAGTTTTCGGCTCGCTTTTCGCCGTCTTTGCGATTTCTACTTGGCTCGCGACTCGACGAGGGAGCACCGAGATGTGGCGCCCGGCACCACGGCCACGACGCCCCACTTTTGATCTCAGAAAAGGCTCAGAACTTGTCCGCCCTAAATGAGGATTTTGAAATTTTTGATATTTCACTGACTCTCGAAGCCGGCATGTTGACCTATCCGAACAATCCGAACAATCCGAACAATCCGACAAGACTATCCGAAAAACCAAATTCATCGCACTCGTCTCAGTCGCGGTGCCGCCATCATTGAAGGCCTTGATCTGACGCAAGTGCCTGCTGATTGGTATGATCTTTTCTGTGCCCCATTTGAAACTCAAAGGCGCAGATGGCGGACCAAGTTGGGTTTTGCTAATTAAGACCTACCAATGATAGGTCACTAATATCCGACCGCTGTCTTCATCGATGACCGGTAAAATTACCACGTCGTGATCGCCGAGTTTGCCGCGGTGAAAGCGGCCAAAGGCATGACCGAAAACCATTCCTAAGGTCGCACCTGCTGTGACGTCAGAAATATAATGACGCCCGGATGAAACTCGCCCAAGTCCAGTGAGGGCTGCCAGCGCATAAGCTGGGACACTCACCTTCCAAGAGTAGAATTCATTTAAGGTCGCAGCTGTGGCAAACATCGTCGAAGTGTGGCCGCTTGGAAAGGAGTGATTATCTGATGAGTCCGGGCGCTGCCGACGCAAGGTGACTTTTAAAATGGTGGTGACGACCCCGGTCACGGCAAGTGCTTCGAGCTGTGCTTGCCCTGATTGAACTTCGTGTTCATGATGCGCTTTTGCGCCATAGAGCCATAGTCCCCCGGCTAAAATAGCTCCCGGGACTCCGGTCCCTAAAATGTCATTGCCGATTGGATCAAAATCGCCCAAGCGGCGTGTGCCGCGAAAGTAGATTTCGGTATCATGGTCGTAATGATTGGCGATGAGAGTTGCGAGAGCTCCACCTGACCAATTCCATTGGTTTTGCTCATCAAAGATAAGGCCCACCCCACCTTTGAGATTATCCAGAGGATGATAGGCATTGTCTTGAACCGTTTCGGCCGCAAAAGCTGATTGGTGCAAAGCGATAATCATGAATACGATTAGTGGAATGAGAAAAGCCTTCATGTCTACTTTGATACATCAGGAAATGAAAAAATGAAACGACGGACGCACGCCCGCATCGGTTTTTGTTGAATCTAAATTAAAGAGTGCGATCATTTCGGTCTTAAAGCCTTTTTGCACATTGAAGACCACCAAATCGCTAGACTCGATGATCAGATGCAAGCCGCGGCCGGCGCCACCCTTGTTGAGATTTATCCGAATACAAGGTCGAGGGCGATCTTCGCCGCGAAGTTCAGATGAACATCAAGCGCCTGATGGACCTCGGCTGCTACCGCGGCCTCCGTCACCGCCGC
>JAYVXN010000123.1:0-2252 GCA_043785085.1 Bdellovibrionales bacterium
TCGGACTCAGCGCCTGCTCGACGGCGAGTTGGCGGCACAACCCAAAGTCTGAGCAAAGCTTGGTCGCCGGGGCGCCCGCGACTCCGGCCGCTTTACCAACCGATCCTGGCATTCAGGCCATTCCGACAGGTAAATCTCCTGACATCGATTCATCCGGAAGTGATTTGGCGGCCATTCCAATTGAAGTGAATCGCCTAGTTTTGCAGTGGATTGATTATTTTCAAGGTCGTGGACGCGAACACATGGAGCGCTACTTGGCTCGTTCGTCGCGCTACTTACCGAAAATGAAAGAAGTCTTTCGCAAAAAAGGTCTACCTGAAGATTTGATCTATATTGCCCTGATTGAGTCGGGTTTTAGCTCAAGTGCCAAGTCGACAGCCAACGCGGTCGGCTACTGGCAATTTATTCGCGGCACTGGCCGCCATTATGGCCTGCAAATTGATAACTATGTTGATGAGCGCCGCGATTTTATTCGCTCCACTGAAGCAGCCGCGGATTATTTCAGTGGACTCTACAACCTCTTCGGTTCTTGGTATTTGGCCATTGCCTCTTACAATGTCGGCGAAAATCGCGTGAAGAACGTGGTGATGAAATATCACACGCGTGATTTCTGGGCGTTGGCGCGCGAGGGTAAGCTTCCGCAAGAAACCATTCATTATATTCCGAAATTCACAGCGGCGCGCTTGATTGCCCGTGATCCCGAAAAGTACGGATTCACCAATATCGATTACCAGGCACCGCTGGACTACTCGGAAGTTGAAATCAATCATGCCGTCGATTTGCGGCAAATGGCCAAAGAGATGGATTTTGACGAAGATGAATTTCGCTCCCTGAATCCTTCGTATAAAAAAGGTGTGGCTCTTGAAAAGCATGGCAAAGTCACGTTGCGAATTCCAACCGGAACGCAGGAAAAGGCCATGGCCGCGGCTGAAAAAAGTCAGGTCACCAACCGCGCGGCATATGCCAAAGTCGCTTCCGATGATGATGTCACTTTTTATAAAATCCGCAATGGTGACACTCTCGCCAGTATTGCGCGACGCTTTGGAACCAGCCCGCGCAAGATCCGAAAACTCAATCGCCTCAGCCTGCGCTCGTCTTTAGTAGCAGGTCGTAAAATTAAAGTTCCTGGTGATTCGATTGCGGGGTTGGCCCGGCGTAAGCTCGCCGCAGATGAGCAAACCTCTGAAAGATCCCGTGAGCAATTCAGTCGACAAAGTAAAGAAAAAATCCGAATGATCGCCGGCCGCAGCAAGGTGGCTTTAAAAAAAAACTCTCAAGCCCATGATCGTAAAATTCATATTGTCAGACGCGGGGATACTTTAATTGAGATCGCTCGCCGCTATGATATTCCTTTGACGGTTTTAACGAATCATAATCGCCTCAGCCGACGCACGAAGCTGGTGGTCGGTACAAGACTGGCGATTCCCGATTAATTTCCTAAGGGCCCAAAGGCAAAAAAAAACCCGCCTGAGCGGGTGTGAGGCCATTTTCGTGCGCCCCGTTTGCTGTCATCCTCCCGATGTTGCTCATAACAAGTTCGACCTCTGGCAATCTGGCTGGCATAGCCTCTCGGCCTTAGCCCCTTTAGCTTTGCGCCCCAGCGTTTCCGCTAGTTTGCCCTGAGCAAAGGAAGGAAAAAATACGATTCGTGCGAATACCTCCATAGAAACTGTTTATAATCAAAACTTATTTTTGGTGGTTCTTTTATCTGCTCCGCCTAACTACTCCGGCGGAGGATCAAGAACCCGGTCCTTCGGATTGAGTCTCATTATTCCCCCCTGAATGATTTTCCATTAGGTCCAAATTCAGATTAGCAAACGTGATAACGCGCTGCAAGATATTTCTACGTAAAAGTTAATAATTTCAAGTAGATGCATCAATTTGAGATTGGCTTTGAGTTTCAAGAAGTTGGCCGTTTCGAGTCTCAATTAGTGTCTTTTATTGAGTCGTTTGAGAGCGGTGATTGTGAGAAAGGGCGCTGACGGAAAGTGAGTAGCTAAGCCTCAATGACGTGCTTAAATGTTCAAACTCAGTTCTGGTCAAATGTTGATTCCAGCAAATCTAGATTTTCGCTCCCACTCTGATGGGTTTTTGCTTGAGAATTTCTTTGACGACTTGAGTGTCGCTTTCACGGAGGAAAGAAATGATCAGAGCACTAAGCACCCCGTCATAAGTAACTTGACACTTTTTCTTGGTCTTTTGCGACGACTCTTCGTTGGTCGGCCTCTCGTTAGCCGCCTGCTAGCGCTTCG
>JAYVXN010000124.1:0-2252 GCA_043785085.1 Bdellovibrionales bacterium
GCCGAATTTTCGCACCGATTGAAATCCTTGTTCGATCGTTTGCGCTGAACCTGCGGCCTCGACACTGTAGTCAACTCCGTGACCACCGGTCAGAGCGCGAATCGCCTCGACCGCATTTTCAGACTTCGGGTTGATTGTATGGGTAGCACCAAATTCTTTTGCCAACTGCAGCTTCTCATCAGAGACATCGACAGCGATGACTTGTGTGCATTCAAAAAGACGGCACGCCATCAGAGCACTGAGTCCGATTCCACCCAGGCCAAAAACCGCAATCGTGCTGCCCGGTTTAGGGCGAAGTGTATTCGTAACGATTCCGGCGCCAGTTGGGATCGCACAGCCAAAAAGAACGCCGACATCCATCGGCACGCCAGCTGGCAGTTTCACGAGACGGTTTTCGGCAACAACCGCGAACTCATTGAAAGTCGTCACACCACCAGCATTGATCTTGGTTTGATCGCAATGGTAATGGATGCCTCGTGCATCGAGTCCCTCGCCTTTGATCCAACCTAAAACCACGCGGTCTAGCGGAGCGATCTTGGTGACACCGGGACCGATTTTTTGAACTATGCCTGTCCCTTCATGTCCAAGTAAATGCGGCAAGAAAGCATCCGGACCACGGGCGCCCTTCGCTTCCATGAGCTGACTGTGACAAACACCACTGTAGGCGAGTTTCACCAAAACCTGACCTTCTTTCAGATCAGGAATCGATAATTGACGAAGAGCCAAAGGCTGGCCCGTCGCCTCAAGTACGGCTGCTTTCATATGCCCCCCCCCCGGGATCGCTTTTTATCGCGACAAAAACTGATACGGACGGCTAGACCGATCTAGCTTCATGGATTTCATATTGTAATGTTGAGGAGCATCGATATCAGCGAAATGTCCGGCTGCGAGCATCTTATGCAGATTCATCACTTCTTTGCTGATACTGCTGACTGGCTTGTAATTCAAGACGTCCAAAATTTTCTGTGACGAAATATGATAATCCCGATTGTCAGTCGTCTCGGTCACTTTGATTTCAACATTGAGTCCTTGCAGATCTTTTTTAATGAGCTCGGCAATTTCAATAACTTTAAGATTTTCAAAACCAAAGTTAAAAGTTCGGCCATTGATCTTCTTGGCATTAGCTTCGATCAAAAGGCTGTAGAGGTTAATGACGTCTTCCATGCCAACATTCGGACGGCGCTGTTGGCCACCATGAACGGTGATGAGATTCTTACGAACGCCATCAGCGGTTAATTTATTAACCGTCAAATCAAAGCGCTGACGTGGAGAAAATCCGCAAATAGTCGCTGGACGAATATTGACAGTGCAAAACTCAGGAGTGCTCGCAGCATTGACAATCCACTCTGACAGCATTTTGTATTTTGAATAATATGTGAGCGGTTCTGGCTCAAGATTCTCAGAAACATTGGCATCTTTTTTAATTCCAAAAACACTGCTTGAAGAGGCATTGATAAAACGCTTCACACCGGCCTGCTTAGCAATCGCGACCATCATGCCAATCGCATCAAAATTCACCTGGCGTGTGAGTGTCTCATCAACGTCACCCGTCGGATCATTTGAAATCGCGGCGAGGTGAATAATGGTGTCAATGCCCTTAGTTGCCTGCATGAGGGCTTCAGGATCACGGATATCCATTTGCAAAAACTCAAGGTTTTGCCGCTGAGTTGCAGTCAATGCCTCAACCCCATAAGTGCCATAAAGACAAAGGTCGATCACGCGAACTTTGTATCCCTGATCCAAAAGCAGTGGTGTTAAGCGACTGCCGACGTATCCAAATCCACCTGTGACCAAAACGGTTTTTGCGCTCATTTGCTGCCTTTCCAAAATCTCTTATGGTTTATGTATGTAATCAAATGGTTGTTGTTTAATTTCATGAAGATTATTCTGTAACCAGTGAATGGTTAGCTCCAGACCCTCTTCAAGAGAAATCTTCGCTTCCCAGCCGAATTGGGTGCGCGCCTTAGTACTGTCGAGCAGGTAAGCCGCGTCTTTTCCCGGGCGTTCATCGACGATGTCGACATGATCGTTGAAGTTCACTTTAAGGCGCTGACAAATCATTTCAACCAATTGGCGAATTGAGATCTGCACGGATGTTGAAAAGTGGTAAGCCTCACCGGCTTGCGCATGCCGAGCCACTTGCATTGTACCCTCAGCAACATCGCGAATATGGATGAACGAACGAACCGAGTGTCCGCCACCGTGCAACTGCAACTTCTTGCCAGTTAAAATCGAAAGAATCGTGCGCGGAA
>JAYVXN010000125.1:0-7508 GCA_043785085.1 Bdellovibrionales bacterium
GCGCTAGCAGGCGGCTAACGAGAGGCCGACCAACGAAGAGTCGTCGCAAAAGACCAAGAAAAAGTGTCAAGTTACTTATGACGGGGTGCTTAGGCTTCAGGCATTCGCCTTAGCTGCGCGCCGACGGGCGATTTTGAAGGCGATGTAAATTAACAGGGCTAGCCCCATTCCGCCGAAAATAAAGGCTTCGAGATTTCGTGCACGTGACACAGCATCTTCCCAGTTGTTGCCAAACCAGAACCCGACATAAACCCAGAGTGGAACACTGATCAACGCGGCAATGCCATCGAGAATGAAAAAGGTGGTCGCATGTACACCCATGGCTCCAGCGGTTGCAAAGACGGGTGAGCGGAGTCCTGGCAAAAAGCGCGCGATAAAACAAATCACGGGACCGTTACGTTTGACTCGGGCTTCGGCCGCGGCAATTCGGTCGGGTGTAAAAAGTCGTCTGAGTCCAGGCAAGAGAAAGACCTTGCGACCAAATTTTCGGCCCATGAAAAAAAGCATCGCATCGCCAGCTAAAACGCCAATGAATCCAGCAATCAAAGCGCCATGTAAAGAGATTTGCTCCCACGACGCGAGAAGTCCGGCCGAGATCAAAGTAATATCTTCTGGAATCGGCACGCCAAGGCCACAGACCAGCAATACGCCGATAATGGCCATGTAAGCCGGAAGTCCAGACAGGTCGGTGATCCTGTCGATCAGCATATCGATGAATTGAGAGAATTCCATGGGAAGATCATTATGTATTTCGGGGGGCCAGGGTGCAAGGCCATAATTTGGTCTCCCGGCTTGAGCTGTTTTCAGATACGCTAAAATGATGGTAAAGCTTTTGGTCGCAGATGACGCGCCATTTATCCGGGAAATAGTGAAGCATGTCGTAGAAAAGGGCGGAATTTCACTCGTTGCCGAGGCGATTGATGGGGAAGACGCGGTCTTTTTGGCCAAGAAGTTTCAGCCTGACGTTGTTCTCATGGACATCATCATGCCTCGAAAAAGCGGCATTGAAGCAACTCGAGAAATCCTGGCGATTTTGCCAGAGACACGGGTCATCGCCTTCTCAACCGCTGATCAAGAGACCATGGTGATGCGGGCTTTAGAAGCAGGATGCTGTAGTTTTTTGGTTAAGCCTTTCAAAGGTGAAGAGCTATTGCGAGCCATTCGCGATTCACTGGCACCAGCGAAATAATTTCCGCTCAAGGATTGAGCAGGAGGTCAAATGTCAGATTTATTTTTTATTATTCGGATGATGGTTTTAACCGTTGTCATCGTTCTAATTATGCAAATCAAAATTGGTCCATCCACCCTCGAACAACACTCGGCTGATTGGATTCACAATTCTTCGGTGGTTTCAAGTTTGCGCTTGGTTTCCGATGGCGCCGTCAAGGCGCTAACGCAAACCTATAAGTCGGTGGCTGCAATTCTCGACACGAATATCGGAAAAGTTTTTCGCAAAGACGAAATGCCAGGCTCGCGTCATGCGGCCTTTCAACTCAAGCGCAGTGAGCAGTACTTCAAAAATGAAGAGGCCAAACAGGCTGCAGCCGCAGCTACAGCTGTCGATGAGGCCTCTCAAGTAAACGAAAAATAATTATTTCGTACGCAGCTTTGATGTTGAAAATGAAGCGGCCTGTAAGCCGGGTTCAATCAGTGGCTTATTTGTCCAAGTTTCATCAAGCTTCAAAAGACCACAAGGTAAAACCTTGTAATGCGGCTCTACATTCGAAGCAACAGAACGGTTTTTTCCTGGGATCGCATGGGCCGAACTTGCGATGAGCACAAACGTGCACAACGCGAAAAGCTGATTTCGCAGTTTCATAGCTCCTCCTTTGGGAGTCAAATTGTCATACTGAATACCTAAGCCAGAAGCGTGCCACGAACGATGCATTTTGAGACATAAAAAAATCAATGGTATTAGAGGCTTAGAGTGGCGGTCGGCAGATGACCCGGTGCGGGCGATGTCTCGAAACAAAACATTGTCACTACGCCTGACTAGATCTTAGACAGATCGTTTTAGCGCGATTTTTTTTCGTCCCTGGGAGCTGTCGCATTCGCCGCCGCAGCACCTGCTGGCTCAATTAATTGGTCTGCAAAATTGCCAACAACATTACTTTTATTATCGCCAATTACATTGTGATTGCAGGGCGCGCAGTAGGCGCCGTCATCACCAGGGGCACCTATATAGGCTTGAGTTTCTAGTCTTCCGGCTGCGACATTCGGATCAATATTGAGTTTACTGTTTTGCGTAGGGGCCGGCTCTGTGCCTTCAGGGCTTTCGGCAAATGAAATTCCACTTAACATCACCGCTAGTATAAATATCAAAGTTTTCATCTCTCATCCCCTCTTATAAACTTAGTTCTGAGGTTGCGGGTGCAATGATGTCCAGCAAATTATTAAAGGTCGATGCCACTTGAACGGCGACAGAGGGCCCGTCTGGACTCTCCACTTTATTGATTTCGCCGTTCGGTTTATAGCTGACGTTGATGCTACCCACTTTTGGGCGGCTGATCACGGCAGGTTTTCCAGAGCGTTCTTCATATTTGATTTGCACTTCTTTTTTGGCCTGATCGGTGATCGAGGCAATCCGGCCGTGCGCATCGTAGCTCAGGCGCACGTTTTGCCCGTCTGAATTTGCAGCATAAACAAGATTTGCTTTTGTATCGTAAGTGAAAGTCGTGTCGCGCTTTCGGATTGAGACGCCGTTCGGGTCAATAAAATCAGTCAGAACCTGCGAAACTTTATTGAATTGATTTTTATACTCATAAGCCATTTTCATGGTGGCCGTTGATTTTTCCTTGATCAAACCGTTCGGATAGTAGGCGAAAGTTGACGAGAAACTATTGCGGCGAATCGACAATGGCCGACCAAAATCAGGGTGATAAGAAACATCTAAAGTGTCAGTCGGAGACTTCGTCAAGACACGCGATAGGTATTTGCGGCCGTCCGGATGGTTTTTATACCAAAACTCAAACTTAGCTTCGTTTTTCACTTCTTTGCCGCACTTTTTAATCGCGGTCGACCAAAAGTGATCGCGTGGATTTTGTTTGTCGACTTCGTAATTGTACGACTCGATACAGCTAACCCCATTGGCGACTCGATCGGTAAAACTTAAGACACGGTCTAATTTTTGATCGTAGGTGAGGGCTTTGAAAGTTCTGTCGGGATAGCTGATTTTAGTCAGATTACGTGTGTCGTCGTAAGCAAAGATGTAAGTATTGCGCCACATGTTTTTCAGTTCAATGAGTAGGTCACCTTTGAACTTATAATCGGCGCGAATATTGGCAGGACCAATGATTTCTTTTACACGTTTATTTGGAAAATAAGTGAAGCTCAGTTTTTTACCCCCGTTATCGACGACTTCTTTGATTAAATCACCGGTATAGGTGAGTTTCAGAAAATTCGCGTTTTTATCGTAAAGCTGAACTAAGCGGCCAGCGGTATCAAATCGTTGCGAAGTGCCATCTGCCAAAGAGCGCGTGTAATAGGTCCCGTCAAAGACGACTTTTTCGACTTCAAGGTGATCAGCGGCGTAGACGACGCCTTTTTTAACATCTGATTGCGGTAGATTGGCGGCCCGGGCCCAGCGTGAGCGCAGGCCGGCATTGTTATGCAACTGCTGGCGCAAAGTTTCAATGGTCTCTTTGTTGGCGCCTTGGTTGGTTTTCTTGTAGTAGGCGACCACTTGATCGATGGTCTTCTCGAGATTTTTCGGATCAAAATCAGCTTGGGTGTAGGTGATTTCTTGTCCGGCCCCGCACTCTTGTAACTTCAAGTTACCTTCAGGAGTTTTCTCAATTGTGGTTTCAAAATCCGAACACCAACCGAAGCCAAACATGCCAACAAAAATTGAGCGGCTATTATAATATTGCACAACCTTCAGATCAAATCCGCCGCCGGGAACGTTGATGATTTGCATCGAGTCCGCGTAATTGGCGTTTTTCATATCTACGATCGCATGAGCAAGATGTGGAACCAGCAAGGCAGCGATCACTGATAAAATGAGGCGTTTCATCCTAAAAACTCCTTAATGACCTATACATTGATTTTAACAATCTTTCTGATCGCGATACCACCAATAATTTGCAAGGTGAGCATGATTAAGAAAGCGATAATCCCAAATGTCGTTGTAAACAAAGGCATGATGTAATTGGGGTCCAGTAGAAAAAATACCAGCAGAAGAAGAAACGGGACCAAGGTAATGATGATTCCTTGCATAAGGCCCTGGGCTGTCAGTGCTTCGATTTTTTTCTCGACCTTTTGCCGCTCGCGAATCGTCGTGGTGATAGTTTGAAAAGTCTCGCCGGGATTGCCGCCGGTTTCACTTAAAATATTGACCGAAGTCACAAACATTTGCACATCTGGTCGCGGAATTCTCGTACCGAGCTCATTGAGGGCTTCAGCCATGCCACGGCCAAGACGCATCTGTGAAAGGACGAGGCCGAATTCTTGAGCGATGGGATTGGGTAGATTTTCTGCGACTCGTTCCATTGATTGGCTGACACTCAAGCCGGCTTTGATACCGTTGGACATTATCACCATGCCATCGACCATCTGGTCGGTAAATTTTCGGCACCGTCCCTCGAACATCGAGCGCACATAGAGTTTCGGAATCGACCAACCAAGTACGGTGACGATTGACCCGACGATCAATCCCAGCACTAAATGAGGCCATAAAACGAGAAAGACAATCGAGCCGAGGCCGAAACTGGTGATCAAAATCGCCCAGGTCAGTTTTTTAGAGTCGACCGTCATGAACATTTGGTCCATGAGTTTCATGATCTCTTCTCGTTGTCCAAGGCTGCGCCGATGGATGAGTTCGATGAGGCGGTCCGACCAGCGATAGGCAATGAAAAATACCAGGCCGCTCACGGCTGGAATAATGACCCAATCTGAGGCGAGGAGTCCGCTCACTTCTTATCTCCTCCCGCGACTTTTTTAAGATCAGACGCTGGCGCCGCGGCCGTGACGACGGCTGCTGGAGCATTGCCATCATTTGAGAATAGAGATTTTGGAATAATCAGACCACGTTTTTCAAACTTCTCAATAAATTTCGGAATCAGTCCCGTGGCCTGAAACTGACCAACAATTTTTCTATTTTTATCAAAACCGGTTTCTTTAAAACGAAACACTTCTTGTAAGGTCACGGTTTCACCCTGCATGCCTTGGACCTCGGTAATACTCGTCATTTTTCTTGTGCCATCAGACAAGCGCGAGATTTGTACGATAAGGTGAACCGCTCCGGCAATCTGTTCACGAATCGCTCGAACTGGAAGATCCATACCTGCCATCATACAAAGGGTTTCAAGCCGGGCAATACCTTCTCGAGGGTTATTGGAGTGGATGGTGGTCATTGAACCATCGTGACCGGTATTCATTGCGGCAAGCATATCAAGGGCGGCACCGTCACGGCACTCACCGACGACAATGCGGTCAGGGCGCATCCGCAGAGCATTGCGCACGAGATCGCGAATGGTGACAGCTCCTGTACCTTCCAAGTTCGCCGGTCGAGTTTCAAGTCGCACGACGTGATCTTGTTTCATCTGCAATTCAGCGGCGTCCTCGACGGTGACCACACGCTCGTTCGCAGGAATAAAACTAGAGAGGGTGTTGAGCAACATGGTTTTACCTGAGCCAGTACCACCAGAGATAATCACGTTTAATTTGTTCTGTACGCAAATGCGCAAGAACTCCATCATCTGTGAGCTACATGAATTAAAAGGCGAAACATACATATCAGGGGTAAATGGCTTTTTCGAAAATTTTCGAATGGTCACGGCCGGCCCATCGATGGCCAGTGGCTCGATCACTGCATTCACCCGGCTGCCGTCTTTTAATCGGGCATCCACGTACGGAACACTTTCGTTGATCTGACGACCTAACGGCGTGACGATTCGTTCAATGACTTTTCGCAAGTGGAAATTTGAGGTAAACGTGACTGGACTCAACTGCACGAGACCGCTTTTTTCAATATAGATTTTTTGGTGGCCGTTCACCATGATCTCAGTGACCGCCGGGTCTTCCAGAAGATCCTCGAGCGGACCGAGCCCTAAAGCTTCATCAAGAACTTCTTTGATAATCGCAGAGCGCTCTTCGCGGCCAATATTTTGCGCTTCTTTATCGACCAATTGAGAAATCACAGCGCGTGTTTTATTTTTGAGCTCAAGTTCTTTCTGGGTATCGCCTTGGGTGTCCGTCACACCCTTTTTTAAATCCAAGGCCTTGATCAATTCGGAATGGACCGTGAGTTTGAGGGAGGTGCGTGCGTCTAAATTCTTCGGGATGCTTCGACCACGGGCTTCGCCGCCTTCGCTTGGCGCTTCTTTTTTAAACTTGGCTTGTTGTGGGCGAGCCAAGGCACGCAGATTCTGCAGCATGCCTCCGGTGAGTTTTCGCACGATTTCATGATGGGCGAGTGAAATCGGAGTTTGTTTGGCGCTGACCACAAACGGAGCCGAGCGTTGCAGCGATCCGGCAGTCGTAATATCATCTTGTGGGATGACACCGACAACATTGCGGCGGAGTGATTGACCGATGGCTTGCGGAGCTAAAGTCGACGCACTGGCCTTATTGACCACGATTTGCAGCATATCACCTGGTAAAGTTGCTGCCATGAGTTCATTTAAGAGACGGGCCGTTTGATTCACGGCCAAAACTTCAGGAGTCGTAACAATCAAAAGGGCCGTCGCACGTTCAATGACCGCATGCTGGAGCGGCCCTAGGGCTGAGCCAAGATCGACAATGATAAACTTATAAAAAGCGCTGAGTGCCTCAATTTGTTTGAGTGCGGTATCGGCTGAGACATTGAGTGATTCATCGCGAGTGCGAACGGCACCGACAAAGGCTAAACCTGTTCCGGGGTGTTGAGTGACCACCGACGAAATACTTGAAGCTGAAATTGAACCTGTGAAAGAGGTCAAATCGGCCATGGTCTTCAATTCACGCAGGCCGAGGATGACGTTTTGATCACCACAACTTTGCGCATCAAGGTCAATCAAAAGAACCGGTTGTTTGAGTTCAAGCAAAAAAGCCAAAGCCAGATTAGCGGCAAAAACGCTTTTGCCGACGCCACCTTTGCCTCCGGTAATTCCAATAATGTGTGAGCTTGGATTGACTGCCATTGATGACAAACCCCTTCAAGTCCCTAGAGCCTGTGGCGATATTAAAGGCTACTGCGGCTTCGGCTGGGCGACCGCTGGACTTCGCCAAAAATATCGAAAAAAGCCTGCGACGTACCCTTGGGGTACGCCTCGGTTTATTCGATCTTTTTGGCTCGCCATCGGCACGATCATCCAAATCCTCGCTACGCTTTTAATATTGCCACAGGCTCTTATCGGAGGTTTCCGCCTGCTAGTTCAGTGGTCTTAGGTCGGTATTTCGAGGCCGTGAAGTCGAGTCCTGACCGCGAAAAATGCCTAAGCACCCCGTCATAAGTAACTTGACACTTTTTCGCCGTGGATTTTGCGACGAATCGAGACGGGAGGCCGAAGCGCTAGCAGGCGGCTAACGAG
>JAYVXN010000126.1:0-2239 GCA_043785085.1 Bdellovibrionales bacterium
TCATTTGAGCAGGCAGTTATGGACTCATCGATTTTTTCTGAAAATCAGGAACACAGAGCAAAAATTCGGAGTGACAAAAACTGCCTGTGAAACCGAGCATAAGAGGACTTCGGCTAACCATGAACCATTTATGCCGTCCCTATCAATGATCATGGCCTCAGGGCTTTCATAATTAAAATGAAGATTTCTCAATTGCTGCATAAGCCACTCTCGACTTGGAGAGTATGTGGCATTGAGCAAAACGAGCTCTCTTTTAAGGTGGTCAAGGATAACCAAAACGAATACCTGCTTTCCAAATGCATCAATGACGCAGGTAAAGTCCATGGCAAAAACACTTTTATAAGGACTTAGTAGAGCACTCCACGAAGGCGGCGCAAATTTCAATTTCGGAGGGAAAAAACCATTATCTTTGAGAATTTTTCTGACAGTTTCCTTGCTCACGGTAAGGCCAAGCAGCGCCAATTCTTGAGAAATCCTTAACGATCCCCAATTCAAATTGGACCGCTTCATATCGATGATGAGCTCAATAACGGGTTCTGGTATCGCTGGCCTCCCACAAGACTTGTCAAGCCACTGGATCCGCAGATGACGCCAAATTCTTCGAAAGGTTCCCTGAATTCTTAGAAAAGGATAGGGCGAAAAAAAGTAGGCGACAAGCTCACAGCCCAACTCACCTAAAATACGTCGCACATATTTGAATGTTGCCTGGATTTTCTGCCAAAAAGTCATTATCGGTGACTACATGATAAAAAACGAAATATAAAGTGATTTTATGAAGTTATGAATAAATTGCCATCACAGTTTTAGTTTAAACTCCACCGCAAGATGTCGGGCGCGCACCGTTCGCGATTGAGTCCATAAATTTTATCGATATCTAAGGATTTTGAATCGACATTACTTTCGCTCAAAACGGGGAGCGTTGAAGGTCACCATTCGGTTGTCGTACCCATTATGAGAATTCGAAGATAGATTGCTAGATTCATCCGTGAAATTCACAGACATTATCCCATTTATGATTTCTGCGGAAAAAGCCCTTTTGTGCCAAACATCAAACGTGACATTTTCGTAAACGAAGGAAATCTTGTTTCCCATCATATTAATGTCGGAAATCCTGGCTGAGATTGCAATGTTACTATCGCCATTGAGGCTGGTCGCACAACCATTATCACCAAATACAATAAGTCGCCCAGATTTTAAATAGATGCTCAGCGAAGTTTGCTGGTCTTTACATGAGCCTTTCAATGTCTCCCAGTGACTAAAAGTGGAGCTGGCCAAACCAAACCAATTTCCAGTGAAGGAATTTACATCGACACCTGAAGCTGCTACATTCTGAGTTGAAAAAGCAATGCATGCAACAGTGTAAAATAATGCTAAGAGCTTCAAGAGACCCCCTAAAAAATTGAATCGAATCATAGGAATGACCCGACGTCAATAGATCGGTGTTTCAGAATCACATGATTTGCCGGGGAGCCCCGTTCGGCCGCATACGCGCGTTTCAACCTATATGCCGAACTGTAGCAGGCGTTTTAGGATGGCGATACCTCAGCTCTAGTTCCGCCTTGGATCGGGTTTTAACGAGCACTGAGTTTCAAAAAGCGGTCCAAGATTGTTTCCCGGGAGATGGCCAATCTCAGATGTTGTACACTGCAGCCGTGGCCCAAAGTGATTCTATGGGAAAATTGAGCGCTGCAATCACCACGATTGCAATTATGCGTGGTTTTTCCTCAATTTTAGGTGTCATGGGAGCTGCAGGCACATGGGTAAATCGGGCCCTTGGTGCATTGACGACCTTGCAGATTGGAACCAACCTTTGGATGATTCAGTCGCGGCTCGCAGAACGCAACCCAGATATTCAGTTAAGTTAACAAAGCAATCGCACAGCCATGCAAATGATCCGACAAGTGGACCAGATGATCCTGAATTTACAAGGAGATCTCACAAGGCACCCTGAGTCTGTCGAAGCCCGCCAGATGATCTCTCAACTCAAGCAAGAACGGATCGAGCTCGTTCAAAGCATCGAAAGCTTTATATCGCCCGAAATGTGGAATGCGGCTTTAAAGTCAGTTCTTTAGTCCGATGTCGATTGAACAATAAGTGACTTTGAGTGCCCCGTTTAGCGACTTTTGCAATTGAAGAAAATCTCTTGATATCGATGAATTCGTCGTCTCTGATCGCAGATAGAAATGATCAAATTGAGTTTATCTCTAACTGCCATCAAGAAAGACAGCTCATTATTCAA
>JAYVXN010000127.1:0-7480 GCA_043785085.1 Bdellovibrionales bacterium
TTTTCAGCACTTCGACAGGCCTCTTCGGCTCGATGACAATGTCATCGTAAAGAGGGTCATTGAATGGGGACGCGCCTGGCGCCTTCTTTTTTTGCGTCGACATACCTGCTCTAGACCGAGACGAAATAGCTTCGGCTCTAGTCAATTTATCGGAGAAAACAGGTATTTAATTAACGTACGCAGGCGAAGAAACCGCCCGAATGGGCGTAAATCGTACAATTCTCGACCCGACCTCAGTCGAGAGAAGCGAGAAGAGCGCCTCAAATCGAGACACCCATCCTGCGACCGGACCTAGTCTTGACCTACAGACGAACAATGCGCTGATATTGCTCGTGGCGCTGCTCAACCTGAGCCCAGTTCAGTTTTTTCAGGCTTTCAACACCAAATTGCTGAACAGTGAAAGATGCCATCATGCAACCATGCACACAAGCCTCGCGTAAAGCGCTGAGGTCATAACCTTTGTTTAATTTTGCCAGGTAACCAAAAAATGCCCCAGCGAAAGTATCGCCGGCACCAGTCGGATCAACGACATTGGCAATCGGAAAGGCCGGCAAAATGAAATAGCCTTCTTTGCTGTAAAGAACGAAGCCATACTCACCGCGTTTAATCACGACGGCCTTCGGACCCATCTTTAAAATTTCATCAGCGGCGGCAATGGCGTTGGATTTCTTCGAGAGAAGTTTCGCCTCTCCTTCATTGATCAACAGCACATCGACTTTCGCGAGCACCTTTTGCAAAACCGGAAGTTTTGAATTGATCCAGAAATTCATGGTGTCAGAGCCGACCAGTTTCGGGCGATTCATTTGTTCAAACACCCGAAGTTGCAACTCGGGATCGATATTGGCTAAAAACACATAGCCTGAATCTTTGTAGGACGCCGGAATTTCCGGATTGAAGTGCTCAAACACATTCAGATCAGTCGCCAAAGTAATGGCTTCGTTCATGTCGCCCTTGTACTCACCGGCCCAATGAAAAGTTTTACCGGGGCGCTTTTGCAAACCTGTCGTGTCGATATGGCGATCATGGAGCATCTTAAAATCAGCTTGATCGTAGTCTTCTCCAACCACTCCGACGACGCGTACTTTTGAATACAGAGACGCCGCCAAAGAAAAATAATTGGCTGAGCCGCCCAAAGTGCGATCAACGCGGCCGGTGGGGGTTGAAATCGTGTCATACGCTAAGCTACCAACGACGAGAATCTCTGACATGTGCACTCCTTAAAAGTTCTGCAAACTTAAACTTGTAATGTCTCTGGTCGACCTTCGTACATCGACGTCAGTTGACCACAAGCCGCGAAAATATCCCGACCCTTGGTTTTGCGCAAAAGCACATGAGCGCCCAAGTGCATGAGCTCGTTTTGAAAACGAATCACCTGCTGGGGCTCTGGCCGTACGAAATCCGAGCCAGGGTGTTCATTGAACGGGATAATATTAATCTTACAGGGCACATCCCGTGTCAACCGATACAGTTCTCGGGCATCATCCAAGGAGTCAGTGACACCCTTCAGCAAGACATACTCAAAAGTAATTCGATCACCCGAATCCTGCGCATGAATACGACAAGCCTCAAGCAGATCTTTGATCGGATAACGTTTATTAATCGGCATGACATAATCGCGAATCGTGTCATTGGGCGCATTTAGGCTCACCGCAAGACGCGCTCCAGAAGCCGTGATCCGCGGAATAAGCGGCACCAACCCACTGGTTGAAACCGTCACCTTTCGGCGCGAGAAACCGACGCCAAAAGGATTGCGCAGGATTTCGATGGTGCCAAACACCGCATCCGGATTATCCAGCGGCTCGCCCATACCCATGAAAACTATATTGGTGACGCGCAGGCCTTCGCTTTTTAAAGAGTCGTTCACATACATGAACTGGCCCACGATTTCAGCGGTGGTCAAACGACGCTTGAGTTTTTGCTTTCCCGTATAGCAAAAACGACAGGCAATATTGCAACCGATTTCGCTCGACACACAAAGTGTGAGGTGATCGTCATTGGGAATTAAAACCGTCTCGATGGTCGTGCCTTCACCCATATCAAAGAGATATTTGCGCGTGCCATCTTTGCTCTTCAGTTCTTGCACGACTTTCGGGAGCGAAAAATGAAACAAGGTCGGCAGTTCATCGCGAAAGGATTTGGAAATATTCAGCATCTGCGAAAAATCTTCGACGCGCTTTTCATAGACCCATTTTATGAGTTGTTGCGCACGAAATTTTTCTTTGCCTTTACCAACGAGCAAAGCTTCAAGGTCCGCTTGAGTGTAATTATAGAAATTGACAGTTTGTTCCATAAGATCCAATGGTTGCGCTTGGTTTGGTAGGCTTTATAGCATTAAAGGCGTGAAATTGCATGGAGAATTCGTTCCAGAAAGGGACTTCCTGAGCTACGTAGGAATTACAATTCATTGATCATCTGTCCAATTCCTAAACCCCCCATTTTAATAATCCTCAATATAACCGAGCTCCCTGTCGAGCTTTGAGACAGCCGGCACCATCGCAGCGAAAACGGCAACCGCAGCCGCGATCAAGCGAGCGGCAACCGCGAAACCCGCGAACCGCAACCGAAACCGCTCACGGCAACCGCAAACGGCCCACGGGCCACCGCTCCCCGCTATTCCAAACCCACCAAGCGCGCCGCATAGGTCACGCCCAGCTGAGCAATTTGGAAGAAATAATTCTGATCGATTTTATCAAAAGTATCGCCGCCGTTTTGGTCAAAGTGCGGGTTATTAAACGGATTATGTTCGGAAAACACCAGCGCCGGCACGCCGATTTCCCACATGGCATAATGATCACTGTTTTCACCGATGCAACCACGGCTGACTTGCATGGCCGAGTACTGACTAGCAGTTTCGCTAAATAAATCGCCCATGGCTGGAAAGTCAAAACCGTTGCCGTCGCCAGAGCAAGTGAAAGCATCAACAGTGGGTGCTCCACCATCCGAACACGAACCGTCGGCGACACAGTTCCAACCGCTTTGCTCATCATCAATTGCGGCGACCACAGAAAAGCCCTCCTGAGTGGCCAGAGCTTTGATGTATTTTGCATATTGGCGAGCGCCTTCTAACCCCGGGAAGCCGTGCTCCTCATAGTCTGCCGCAACGAAGCGCACGGTATTTTTCAAATGCCCTTTATATTGGGATAAAATGCGCGCGGTCTCGAGCAAGGTCGACATTCCGCTCATGTCATCGTCGACACCTGGGTTGTCCGCTTCTTGACCGGCAGGCCCAATGCTATCGTAGTGAACGATGATGACGACTGAGTTTTTACTTTTTCCAGGTAAAACCGCTTCCAGATTATGGCCCTCGGTTTCGCCAATATTCACGCGAGTTTTATAGGCCATTTCTTGGGCCGGAATGCCGAGAGCTGCAAAGTATTGCATCCATAAGGCGCGGAACTGCGCTTTCGACGCTGGTAAATAACGATTGGTGACGGAATAAGTTTGTCCGCCGACGGTGACAGGCACCACTCCGGTCATTTCTTGCAATTTCTGCAGGAGATTCGCGCGATCAACCGACTTGAAAACCTGTTGGTAAACCGGATCAGGTGCGGCGATTTTCGCGCTGGTGGCCGGAGGCAAATACCGGGCCGATGACCAATCTGAAGCATAAAGGTTGAGAGATAGCATCAATGTAAATAAAAAAAGGTGAATTCCCAAAAGACGTGTGTTCATTGTGTATACCCTCCGTGGTATACGGAAATCGTACTTTTGATTGTTTTCAAAAGGCAAGCGGGTCGGTTAAATTTCCGCAACTCGTGACTGAATATAATGCATCAGTTCATCAATCCGACACGGCACGCAGCCCACTTTACCAACCACGACACCTGCGGCAAAATTGCCGAATGCGCAAGCCTGCTCCAGGGTGAAATGCGGTCCCCATGCTAGAGCGAGTGCGGCAATAACGGTATCACCTGCGCCCGTTACATCAAAGACCTGGCGGGCATACGTGGGCATATCCGTGACCTGATTTTTTTCAAATAAACGCATGCCTTCTTTTCCACGGGTGATCACCATTTGGCTGGCACCGACTTCGTGCATGAGCTTTTGCCCAATTTGATTGAGCGCATCGCTTTGTGCTCGCAACTCATCGATTTTCACTCCCGAGAGCGCAATCGATTCGTCATAATTTGGGGTCATCACGTCGGCACCCCGGTAGATACCGAGGGGCGTTTTTGAATTGGGATCAACTAGGACCATTTTCCCTTGGGCGTGCGCGAGGCGCACCACTTCTTTAACGAGTCGCTCAGTGATCACGCCTTTGGCGTAATCTTGAATGATCACATTCGATACTTGCGGAAGTAATTCAATGACTTGGTGAAGGATGGCATTTTCAATTTGTTCTGGAATCAAGCGGCGTTGCTCGTAATCCACTCGAACAATATGGTGATTTTGCACCATGACGCGCAACTTCCGAGTGGTGGGCCGAGAATCGTCGACCACCAAGTAGGCCGGCGAAACTCCTGCCTGTTTCAACAGACTGCGGAGCTGCTCAGCACAGGCATCCTGCCCGACGGCCGATATCATCACCGGCACCCCACCGAGGCTAGCCACATTTTGCGCGACATTGCCGGCAAGCCCGAGGCGAGTTTCCTCATTCTCAACTTCAACAATTGGCACCGGCGCCTCAGGACTAATGCGTCGCACCTGCCCCAGAACATACTCATCAACGCCAACATCCCCAAGAATTAGAACCTGACGCCCGCGCAAATCACCAATATGGCGCAGAATATGCGGAGCGTATTGAGCGATCTTGTTCACAACCACCACCTGTAGCTCTTTGCAATGTGTCAGCAAAATCTATCCTGGAGTGCAATTGAGAGCAAGTGGAAGTGTGGGTTCAAAGACGCCTTAATTTTGCCGCACGCTCTGAGTAAAAACTTGCCAATAAAATCACTCAGGAGTGTAATGAGAGCCCAATATAAATTGGACAGATTAGGTTTGACGTGTCTATTTTGACGCCTCTATTTTGACGCCTCTATTATTGAGTCACCTAATTGAGTTGCCGCCCGAAAATATGGGCCTAAGCTGCGGGGAGTTTCAGATGGATTATACTGAAGGAATACTTTTTCAAAATACCGTTAAGATCGTCGAAGAGGCAGCCAATGTGATCAATTGCGATCCCAACGTCCTCGAGCGTCTGAAAAAGCCGCGCAAATGCATCATCGTGAGCGTTCCAGTGCGCATGGATGATTATCGCGTTAAGGTTTTCACCGGGTATCGCGTGCAACACAGCTCGACCTTAGGCCCGTTCAAAGGCGGTATTCGCTATCATGAATCAGTTGATCTCAGCGAAGTCGCCGCACTTGCGACCCTGATGACCTTTAAATGTTCGCTGCTCAATTTACCTCTCGGCGGAGCCAAAGGCGGCGTCAAAGTCGATCCGACTCAGCTCTCGCGGACTGAAAAACAGAATCTGACTCGCCGATTCACCAGTGAATTGGGTCACTCCATTGGACCTGCCGTTGATATTCCGGCTCCGGATATGGGCACGGATGCGCAGACGATGGCGTGGATGATGGATACTTACTCACAAGAAGTCGGTAGTTTTCAACCGGGTGTGGTGACGGGTAAGCCGATTGAAATCGGTGGCTCCTTTGGCCGAGTCGGCGCAACTGGTCTTGGCGTGGTTTTCACCTCTGAAAAAGCCTGCGAAAAACTCGGTCTGAAATTCAATGAAATTACCTACGTCGTTCAAGGTTTCGGAAACGTCGGCCAGCATGCAGCACTCTATGCTCATCAGCGCGGCGCGAAGGTCGTTGCCGTCAGCGATGTCAGCGGCGGCATTTACGAGAAAAACGGCTTGAACATTCCAGATGTCATTAATTACGTCAATGAACACAAGGTGCTGCGCGGCTATCCAAAAGCTGAGCCTATCAACAATGAACAACTCCTCTCGCTAAAGTGTGACGTGTTGGCTCCGTCGGCGCTTGATGGTGTGATCAACGAAGATAACGTGGAAACGATTCAAGCGAAAATCATTGTCGAAGGTGCGAATGGTCCAGTTTCAAATAATGCCAGCAAACGCCTACATGAACGCGGCATTCTCACGATTCCGGATATTCTGGCTAACGGCGGTGGCGTGATCGTCAGTTACTTTGAGTGGGTGCAAGGTTTACAGTATTATTTCTGGGATGAAGCTCAAGTGAACAATAAAATGCATCAGATCATTACCCACGCCTTCGACAAAGTTTGGGAAATTAAAACCGAGAAAAATGTCGATATGCGAACTGCCGCTATGGCTACCGCCGTGCGCCGGCTTGAGCGAGCGATGCTGTTGCGAGGTCTCTATCCGCGCTAGTACTTTTATGGCAAAGGGTTGATTGTGAAACCGTGGCTCTGGCTTCCGCCGAAGATCGCACACGATTTAAGCCCTTTTGCCTTGAAACTAATTGGCCATACACGGCCGCCAAGGTCTTATCCTTGGGACTCTTTTGCGTGGCGCGGACTGCACTTTGCAAATCGACTTGGCATTGCCGGCGGAGTTGATAAAAACGCAAGCATGGTACAAGGCTGGTGGTCGCTCGGCGCTGGCTTTATCGAAATAGGCACGGTCACACCAAAACCCCAATCGCCAAACCCCGGACTAATTATTGATCGCGACCCGGCGACTTTGACGTTATGGAACAAAATGGGTTTTCCATCAGTTGGCGCAGCAGTGGTTGAAAAAAATCTTCGACGTCTGCCCGCTCCTCGGCAAACTCCGCTTTTCGTCAATATCGGAAAAAACCGACAAACGCCAAATGAAGAGGCTGCAACGGATTACGTTTCGTGTCTGCAAACCTTAAGTGGTTTTGCCGATGCGTTTGTCATTAATATTAGCTCGCCGAATACCCAAGGACTCCGGGATCTTCAGGGCGCAGCAAGTCTTGAGAATCTGCTGAGTAAAGTCATGCACGCTCGTGAAAAAAGTCGCGCACCACAAACTCCGCTTTTACTGAAATTAAGTCCTGACCTCAGTACGACTGATCTTCACACCGCACTTGATGTATCCCATGCGCTTAATTTAGAGGGCTGGATTTTAACGAACACCACGTTTAGCCGCGAACCTGGCAGTCGTTTTCCAAAAGAAGGTGGTGTTTCAGGCCGCCCCCTTTCAGGGCTTTCGAAAGAAACTCTTAAAAATGCTCTGAAGCATTTAGGCTCCCGCCGCGACGGCAAGCTCGTCATCTCAGCGGGCGGAATTCTGACGCCTGAGGATGTATTCGAACGCCTCGAGCTCGGCGCTGATCTCACACAAGTTTACACGGCGCTCATTTTTCAGGGGCCGGGATTTTTCAAACAAGTGGCAAAGGCTTATCCTAAACGCTTGCTCTAACGCGTGACTCCACTTAACGTATTGAAATGGCTTTGAAGCGTCCGGTTTGGATACCTGTTGTCACAGGACTTATTCGCAAGGGAGATAAAGTTTTGGTCGGGCAACGGCCCATCGGCCATTCTTTAGCCGGGCAGTGGGAATTTCCAGGCGGAAAAATCGAAAAAG
>JAYVXN010000128.1:0-2229 GCA_043785085.1 Bdellovibrionales bacterium
CAGATTCATCTGTGTCATGCGCAGTTCGCGGCCAAAAAGATCTTGAGTACCAATGAGATTTTTGACGGCATGAAAGCCCCAGTAACTGAGACAAATACCCGTCACGCCCCGACGCAGCGGCATGGTGTGCGAATCCGTGAGAATAATTCCTAAATCGTTGACTCGCCAGGCCTCTCGAAGCTTCTGCCAAATTCGCGCGGCACTGGCAAACGGATCGGCGGGATAAAGAATATAATCACCGTTTGCGGAATTTGATTCATCTATACCAGCGGATGGAATCAAAAGACCCTCTTTAATTGTCAAATAACATCCGTAGCCAATATCGCCGAGAAACTGATCCGCCTCGCGGCGAACCAGCGCCTCTTTGCTGAGAAGATCGTGATTTTCAATTCGGCCTTCGGCAAGACTGACAATTTTGGAGGTGATCGCCAAAATCATTTTCTCTTGCACCAACTCTTGCGGAACTGATTCAAGAATAAAGGTCAATAAATCTTGATTAAGATCAAAGAGCCGGGTTTGTAGGGGCAAAACGAGCAAAGGCTTCATGCATCTGTCTCCTGAAAAGCGCGAAAGCAGCGCGCATGATGCTCGGCCTCATGAACGCGGATGATATCAACCCCTCGTTCTGCTAGGCGCAGCGACACCCCGAGCGTTTCATATTCCCGGTCGTGCACTGGCCTTGGGCCCCACTGATTGAGAAAGGACTTTCGTGAATGCCCGACCAGTACGCGCACCGGCAAGTCTAAAAACTGATCGATGCGCTTGAGCAGCGTGAGTGAGGCCTGGGCAGTTTTGCCAAACCCGATTCCAGGGTCAAAAATAATTCGCTCAAGGGAAATTCCGGCAGCACACAGCTCATCGATTTTTGCCAGCGCCCAATTTCTGACCTCCGTGCAAGGATCAGCCTCTTGCAAAGTGTGCTTCGGATCAGCTGGAACACTCAAGCTATGCATGAGCACATATTGACAGTTTGAATCTTGGAGAATTTCGAGCATACCCGGACGCCTGAGACCACTGACGTCATTAATGATATCGGCACCTAACTCGAGAGCGGCTGCCGCCGTTTGCGGATGATAGGTATCCACACTAATAAGCGGCCGAAATATTTGCTTGCGAAAACTTTGCTTGAGCCACTCAAGACTTGGCTTTAATCTGTGCCATTCTGCTTCAGGAGTCACGGGCTCTGCCCCTGGCCGCGTTGACTCTGCGCCAAGATCGAGCACCTGCACATGTTCGGCAAGCAGAGAATTGATTTTGTTTTTAAAGGCCGTTTCGTCATTACTAATGCCGTCTTGCGAAAACGAATCTGGGGTCAAATTCACAATTCCCATCCACAGTGGCAGGGATTTTTTCAAACTGCGGCTCATACTCAGAATGCTTGATTTTTCACCCATTAGAACGCGTGACGGACACAAATGCTTGAGCGGCGAAAGCACAAACGGCCGACGACTGAGTTCCGGATGCGGAACCGTGAGATTCTCTTCCTGAACTGTTTCATTGCCAAAGACGAGTAAATCCAAATCAATGAGGCGCGGCGACCATCTGGGTCCCTCACTTCGTCCCAGTTGCCGTTCAATTTGTTTGAGTAATTGCAAAAGCTCCTGCGGCGACTGTGACCACTCGATTTCAATTGCCGCATTTAAAAATGGCTTATGCCACTCCTCGGGCGCGCCTGGCCGTGTGACCGCCGCACTTTCAAAAAGCACCGAAGCCCGTATTTGGCGAGACGACGCAGCCAGGATTTGCGCAGCCTGCTCAAGACTGCTTTGTCGGTCGCCTAAATTCGCGCCAAGACCAATCAGACATTTCACTTAAAAGTCTCCGCACTGGTATGATGAACCACCTAGAAGTGTCGGCACCGGCGGCCGTACTTTGTGCACCCTGATTTGGACTTCTGCCTTAGCGCCTGCGATTTTACGCACGATCGCATAGCTTGCAAACGCCAAACGTTCAATAAGGTTAAATTCACGACTTTCAGCATGAACTTTAAGTCCTTCGGCAATTTCCGCGTAACAAATGGTCTCACTGAGTTCGTCGGTCACGCAGCCTTTGGGCGCCTCGTGAAAACGCAGAGTCACAGTGAGGCGCACTTCCTGAGGTGTCGCTCGTTCCTCTGCCATGCAGCCGAGATGAACCCAAAGCCCTAAATCGGTTAACTCAAGAGAATTCAATCTCGGGCTCTGATCAGCATTCAGCATGACATTGGACCTCATGAATCTCACTTAAGAA
>JAYVXN010000129.1:0-7453 GCA_043785085.1 Bdellovibrionales bacterium
CTCTCGTTAGCCGCCTGCTAGCGCTTCGGCCTCCCGCCTCGATTCTGCGCAAAATCCGCTGCGCAAAAAGTCCAAAAATTAAATGGTCAGAGCACTAGTCCTTCGCGCACGAAGGACTAGCGGCGCCTGGCATCCGCGCAGTGGGCCTTCCCCTGTCAGAAGTCGTAGCCGACCTCAAAAAGTGCTAAGCCAGATTGTTGGCTAGTGGTGTAATCATATTCACCGCCGATTCCAAAGTGCCATTGATCTTGGAGTGTGTAACCAAAAACGATTTTGCCATTCCATGAATCAGTGCCGTCCCCGGCCTGTCGGATCCAGGAATAATCCAGATCAATATCGAAATTATCGGTCGCACTATAAGTCATGCCGGCGGTCGCGATCATAGACGGAAACGACGAGATAGAATTGGCGAATTGCCCGAATTGGGGTGGAAGTTTGGTATTATTATTGAGACGGCTGGTGAATTTATTAATATCGCGATTGTATTTATAGCCGGTAAAGGAGGCCCGCAGTGCAATCCAGTCAATTGGCACCCAAGAGAGCTTCAGTCCTGAGCTGGTTTGCGTGATCGAATCGGCGGCCGTGGCTTTTTTGGCATTGGTATCCACTGAATAAAGACTGGAGCCGATCGTTATTTTCGGTGTTAAATACGAACGAAAGGGTCGTGGCCCAGGATCAGCTTCAGGCTCGCCGTTTTCATCCGTCACTTCTTCAGCACCCTCAGAGAGCCTTTCGGGTCTTCGCACTTCTTCGGTGGGGCCGTCGCCAGCGCCATAATAGAACTTAAAGCCGACGTAGGCATCGGGTCCGACTGAATTGATCTTCTCTTCTGGAGTATGGGCGTAGTTGACATTGAGGCCCGTCAGCCAGCGGGTTTGATAGCCGACTCCGAGAGACAAACTGTTGGTGGTGTCTTGCAAGGTTTGCGAAGCGCCAGCCGCCGTCGTTGCGGATTGCTGTTGCGAAGTCTGAGTGAGATTGACGTTCCAATTCAGACGACTCTGATCCGGATCAGGGTTATCTGGGTTTTTATTTTCAATTCCGTCGTAGGAGAGTCCAAATGTCGACGTGTTTTGGCCAACGGAAGATTGCAGCTGCAGTGAGTGGCCAGCTATCGCCCTTTGACTGATGAACGCCAAAAATAATACGAGCGCCAGGCTTTTCTGAATTCGATTGCTCTCAATTGATTTCATTTGGCTCTCATTGCAACCCAGTTAAAATAAAAAATCCAGGTGCCAAGCGAAATCCCGGACGTCTCTCAAATTGAGTGTCTCAAAATAAGACGTTCGTCAGGGGTTCAAAAAAATTGGTTTTAAACCGATGGATATAAAATTTTATTAATCTTAGCCTCACTTTTACTTTAAACTCATTCAGTAACCTTAAATTACAAACAACGCTCACAAGGAGAGAGAAGTATGGACTTTAGAAAACTGATTGCTGGCTCAATCTTGGGTCTCGGTTTGACGGTTGGATTTAATGGGGTCGTTCACGCGCAAGACACGTCTGCTGCTCCGGTCACGTCTCCCGACGTCGCCAAAGACAAAAAAGATATCGCGAAAGACAATAAGGAGCTCGCTAAGGATCATAAAAATATTGATGAAACAAAAGAGAATCTTGAAAAAGCAAGACAGAAGCGCAACCAAGATAAAAAAGAGGTTGTCGGTGATCGCAAGCAGTTGAAGCAGGATAAAAAAACGGGTGCGGGCGAGGATAAGCTTGAAGCTGACAAAGCCAAACTCAACGGTGATGCTAAAGATCTGAAGGCAGCACAAGAAAACGTGAATGATAAGAAAGAGAATCTTCACAAAGAGCGCAAAAAACGCCGTAAAGATAATGAAGACAAAGAAAAAGACAGAAAAGATTTGCGAAAAGATCGCGTTGAAAAAAGACATAAATAAAAATTATTAGCTGAGATGGCCCGTGGGTTTCTACGGGTCGCATTTCCCGCCACGAATCCTTAGACTGTCCAAACTTTAGTCACTCGCCAAGCCAGATTTTGCTCCTCCGGTCCTTCATTCTCAATCGGTTCCGTTTGAATTGGCCCCGGCCTTGCTCTCTCATTTACTTATGATGAAATACTTGTTCCTCTTCGTTTTATTCTCTTTTAAAACAGCAGCTCAGGCGCAAGAGGGGGTTTTAGTTACCGCCGGCCGCGCCACGGGACCTCTGGCTTCAGCCAGCTACTATGGTGATTTCAGTGGTGTCAGTCGCGCGCTGAATGGACTCACGCAATCGGGTGCCGTTGAGCAAATGGACGCCCTACCTGCCTTTGCCTCCACCCAGTTTCGCTCGAGTCGCTATCCGGTTATGAGCTCTGATGATCTGATGGCGGCCGCCGGAGTTTATTTTCAGCCGTCGCAGAGGGTGGTCTCGGATTCTGGTCAGGCCTTTGTTCTGAGCACCACCACACCCTATATTTTCGGTAGTGATACCACTATCGTGCAACCGTGGATGGCTAATGGCCTTCCGGCATTTGCGAACTCGGGCTCTTTGATTGAGCCAGGATGCTTTGACGCTTGCGGCGCGCCAGTGATTCCCTTTTCACGGTTCACGACATTTTAAGGTGTTCGGCTCCTTCACAAAGGGGCCTGCTGAGGTTTCTGCGTCTCACTGAGCATTTGCACAACCTCGGCATCACTGACTTGATCAAATTCGTCATAAAACTGACTAACGGCAAAAAAATCCTCGGGAGCAAAAAGCACGTGTACGGCGGCCGCTTCGGGAGCCAATCGCTGAAGGGCATCTTGTGAAGCAACCGGAGCGGCGACAATAATTTTATGCGCATTTTTATCTCGCATCGCACGCACAGCGGCCTGCATGGTGGCGCCGGTGGCAATGCCATCATCGACAATCACCACAGTCCGATTGGCGGGATCAAATGGTGGCCGATGTGGCGTCAAAAGTTTTCTTTTTTCTCGCAAGGCTTTGATTTCTTTTCTGGCCGATTGTTCCACATCTTTTTCGGAGAGTCCAAATCGTTCCGCGCCAAGGCCGAGATAAACTGACCCATCTTCCGTGACCGCGCCCAACGCAAATTCTGCTTGATCAGGAAAGCCAAATTTATGCACTAAAACGAGATCAAGATCGCCGTGCAGCTGCTCGGCGAGAATTTGCCCAATAGGTACTCCACCTCTTGGGATTGCGAGAATTAAGGGGTTATTATATTGTTTCAGTTCTTTGGCTAATTCGACAGCGGCAGTTTGGCGATTTTTAAATCTCATCGTACGCATCCTTTTCGAATCCTTTTCGAATCCTTTTGCCGCCAAGGCTATGGCGATTTCCTTCGCGAAACCCAAAATAGCCGTGAAAGTTGTATGCAATGTTGAATAACCCTGTTGGATTAAACGCCATGAATTTAACAAGTTCTCGCCATGCAAATCCGCTTACTCACGCCAAAATAGAAAAGTCATTCATTGAAAGGAGAACACAATGGCAAACGTACCTGATTTAACCCGTGCGTCTCGAGGATCACTCTGGGACTTTATGCGTGATTTCGATGAGATCGTCTCAAGGCCTGATTTGTTTGGCCGAAGTGCATTTGACAACGGAATCATCCAGCCTGGATTTGAGTTTGATGAAAATGAGAACTCGTACTTTATGAGCTTTGATCTGCCCGGGGTCAAAAAAGAGGATATCAAAATAGATGTCTCGCAGAATATGTTATCGATCACTGGTGAACGCAAATCGCAGCAAAAAGGCGAGCAAAGTTCGGAGCGCCGCTATGGTCGATTTCAACGATCCCTCACTTTGCCAGCCGGAATTGATGCCAATCAGGTACAGGCCCATTTTGAAAATGGCGTCTTAGAGCTGGTCGTGCCAAAGGCCGAAGAAAGCAGAGCTCGGAGCATTGAAGTGCAGTCCGGCCAAGGCAGTTTAATTGAGCGTTTGACCAGTCGAAAGGATGTGGCGAGCACGGACGCAAAAACCGCCAAAGAAGGGGAAAAAGCAGGCGCCAAGCATTGAAATTGATAGCTGACGAAAGTTTTGACAGACACGCATCGTAAAGGCCGGAGCTTTCCGGTCTTTTTTATCTTGGCCCTTGCCGTCGCCCACCCTGGTCGGCGATTACTTGGCTTGTTTGATTGGGGTTTGGCCGTTCGGAGACCATGTATAGAATTTGCCTCGCGTCTGAAAGGATGCGTCAGCGAAAGCCGCGGCGGTTTTTTGATTGTCGTAGATGAGGACAAACGCGGATCCGGGTGATTCCATATCATTAAATCCACCACCTCGACCCAACCCAATTCTTCGGCGCAAAGTTTCATAGGAACTCGAGGCATCCAGCGCCACTATCCAATTTAATAGAACACGGCGATTTTGCAAATTCAGCTGGGGTGGCAAGACCTGAGCAAGTGAATTCACGTCGTTGGGAGTGTTAACGCTATTCCAACTCAATTTATTTGCATCATTATATGGAGCCCTTAAAAGGGTTTGTCGAGCCCGAGCTAAATAGGTTTTCACTTCGTCGGAAGCCATGAAGGCATCCACATCAGCCACGCCCAATTCACGCATTTTCGATTTAATTTCTGAAATATGTGAACCAATGGCTGATCCCTGGCAAAAAACAAAACAGTGTTCACCAGCGGTAACTGCATTTGGCTGATTTGGATCAAAATTATTGGCAACAAAGGTAAATGGCACACGCAAAATCGCCGCACGCCGCATTTTCTGATAGTAAACCGATGTCGCAAGATCATCCTCAGACAAAGGAAATGCAACTTCCACTAATGTATCACTGCCACCGTTGACCCGCCGACTTACGTAGGATTTAACTTCTTTCCAAGCCAAACCAGTTTTGTGAATTTCGCCGTAGCCACGAGCACCAGGGGTATCGACATCAATAATCATATCAGAGACTCGCGCCTCGCCATGGTCGTTATGCCAAGTGGGTTGCAGCTGTACCATCGAACCGATCGATCGATCTACGAGAGGTAGTAAAAGCTGATGGGATTTGACCGTCATCAAAATGACCGGCATCGGGCCCTTATTGGTTTGTTTAACAAAGGCTGGAATTTCCGGATGGAGCGCAAGGTATCGGATCAGCGCCGCACTCACATTTTGACTTGCTAAGACCTTCTCAATGGACATCTCCCCTTGGAAGACATCCGAGCAGGCCGCGCCCGACGCATGCGCTGGAGGTGACGCCGAGACCATCAGAAGGCCAGTGATTAAAAGCAATAACATAAGTTTCAACAGACGTACCGACATAAACTCTCCATTTTAATTTTAGAACTTCAAGGTTCCAACCACTTCAAGATCTGGGCCAGCGGCGGGCGCCCATTTAACGTGCTCTCGCTGGTCAGGAGTGATCTCACTTGAGTGGAAGGATGTTTGCGTAAGTGACGGTGTGGAAAAATCTACTAGGAGCTCGGGACACGACTTTGAAATTAACATGGTACGGACGTGGCGATTGTGTTTCCGCCAAGTCCGCAAAACAATGACTTAACTTAATGAACTGGTTTAATGAACTGATTTAATGAACGATGTGCACTCGTTGCGGGTTCGCGCTATTGCGCATATCAATCGGAGTGTAATCGATCGTCACATGGGTGCTTGCCTTCAAGCCCAACATGACGCGTCCACTGATAATAATGGCTTTTCGGGTGGCGTCGTAAACCCAACCGGTGTCATGGTCGTTTGGTAACACCGTATCGCCGGCCTGCACTTGGAGAGTCGAAAATTCGGGTTGCTGCGCAAGTTCAATCACTGTGATCGAAGCTTTTTGTCCAATCTCAAGTCCAATGGTGCCCAATTTTGCGCCGTAATTTGGGTCACAGAGATTTAAAAATGTACCCTGTAATTCATCGACAAGATCCATGAGTTTGAGAGGCGGACCATCGGTGTCGCGAGGACAACTCATGTCACTAATCGGTGTCGTGACCGCATAAACAGAGATTTTATCGCGATTGCCACTTTTTAGATTAAGCAAAAATTCAGCCATCTGACTGGCCGAGATATCTTGAGACTCATCGTCCGCATCAGAAACGAAAATGACGGCCAAATTAGCGTCGCTACGATAAAAGTCTTTGTTCTCGTGGCTGAGCATCGGTTGACTCAAGGCCGCTTCAACCGGCGCAAAGGCTTCTTCATATTGGGCGCCGCAAAGATTAAAGGGCTGCTCTCCGAGTTTGAGAGTTTGTTTTAAATAAGCCGAAGAATCATCTTTATTCGTCACAAAGTTGCGTCCAGGTACGATGGCAGGGTCCTTGCCTCCGGGAGCGAGAGTCTTAATCGGCCGCAACTGACCGTTGTCAAAGTCGCAACCGGGTTGACCTTTTTTAAAACGGGAACGGTCAAAAATAGAGATCACGCCAATATGAAAATCAAGATTGCCAGCACTCGCTTTAAACGACTCGGCAAATTTGTCGATATTGTCACTGAGCTTTTGCTGGTGCGCCGCCATCATTTGCGCATTGTCCATGACAAACAATACGTCAACTTTAGGAGTTGTATCAGCTTGAATTTTACCTACTTCGGTTAACTTCGAATACTCAACTGGCGGGTTCGTTTTGACCGGATTTGTCGGGCTGCAGGCTGCTGCCAAGACAAGCAAGGAGAGTGAGGAGAAAATCTGTGTTTTCATCAATTCCCCTTTCCCGCACTCTGTGCCGCAGCGGCAGGGCAGACGGTATGGAGGCGAGTGAGCTTCTCGGCGGATTGTTTTCCTGAACGGCTGTAAACAACCTGAAATGCGGTCTGAAGACTGTCATCCTTGCCACAGGTATTTTGGATCACGGTTTTATCATTTACTTCCATGACAAAATGAAAGAGCCATAAACCATCACCCTTTGATTTGGGCTTAGCATGCGCTTCATCCAAATGGACAAATGGGCTGGCGTCAACGTCATGACGTTGGCCATCGAGTACGCCAGTTGACCAAATGAGCGCGGGCGGAGTGGACTCACTCGAGCTTGGATCTAAAACCTGAACTGTAAACGACCGCCGTTCACCCGCATTCAAAGGCGTCTCAAGACCCTGTACGAGCGTAATCGTGGGTTCTGTGTCATTTTGAAAAACTAAAAGAGAATAGGTCTTGGTATTATTAACTTGAGAGAGAGTTTGCATGGAATTGGGATCAGATTTGTCTAGAACTTTAAAATCGATATGAAAATCGATGGAACGTTGCGTTTCGTTGTGGGCAAGATATCCACCCGGAACAGGCCAGCTCAAATTCCACTCATCCGGCGCAGCGCTGTTCTGGGTGAGAATTGCACCCTTGGGTAAGTCAGCGCTATTGAGCGCATAATTCACACCCGGCAGAAAGACGCGAACCTTAAATTTATAAGTGTTGGTCTGGCCTTCGCGAAACACCAAATAGTCATGATTGGATTCGGATTCGATCACATAAAGATCGTCTGAAGTTAATAAACCCTGTGAGCGGGTCTTTTCCGTTTGTGAGAGCGGCACACTTTTTTGTGAGATGTCGCTATAATCACTGACTGGATTGGATTTTCCA
>JAYVXN010000130.1:0-21977 GCA_043785085.1 Bdellovibrionales bacterium
TGCTTCATTTCACCGGCGGCATAGCCTTCGGCATGCATATAAGCAAGCTCCTTGAGTTTTAGCGCGCCTTCCATCGCAATCGGATAGTTCACGCCGCGACCCATATATAAGATGCCGCGAAATTCTTTAATGGTCTGCGCTGCTTCGTCGAAGAATTTATCGTAAGACAAAACCGCTTCCATTTGTGAGGGCACCGCAAGCAAGGCTTCAATATAATGTTTCTCTTGAGCCCGCGTGATTTGCTCACGCAACCGGGCAATGGCCAATGCCAAAAGATTTAATACTGCCAGCGTGCTGACAAAGGCCTTAGTGCTGGCCACGCCAATCTCGACACCCGAGTTCATGTACAGATGCCCTTGAGCTTCACGATCGATGGTCGAGCGCTTCACATTGCAAATACTCAAAGTTTTTGCACCCGCTTGTTTCGCAAGACGCAAGGCCGCTAAAGTATCGGCCGTCTCACCACTTTGCGAAATCACGATCACCAAAGAGTTTCCTGGAATGACGGGGTCGCGATATCGAAACTCACTGGCAAAATCGACTTCAACCGGAATCTTCGCCAGATTTTCAAATAAATATTCACCGACCATACCGGCATAATAACTGGTGCCACAAGCGATGATAAAAATCCGGTCAATACCGCGAAGAACTTTTTCGGTTGCAGCC
The DNA here is from genome assembly GCA_043785085.1 of Bdellovibrionales bacterium. GTDB lineage: Bacteria > Bdellovibrionota > Bdellovibrionia > Bdellovibrionales > JAMPXM01 > JAYVXN01. The sequence continues at coordinate 667 of JAYVXN010000130.1, forward strand.
GCGTCGGCATTTAAATCCATTTTTTCCAGCATTTCAGCTGACTCACAGCTGAAGCCAACACCCTTGAGCTGAACTTGGAAGGTTTCAAGATTCAAATGTGGCGCAATGGCTTGCGCCACGGCTCGCGGCTGCTCATAAATTTCTTTGAGCATAAAATGCTCAAAACCAGCCTTTTCAATTTGTTCAGCATTCCACTTGATTTCATGAATTTCTTTTTTGATCTCGCGGCCATTCGGAAGATAGACTTTAAAATCGGCGCCCGTTGCACACAAAACTTCGTGGTCTTCCAAATAGACGATTTTTTTTGTGTACTCAATAATCGCCTGAACATCACTGGCGACAATCACCTCGTTTTGCCCAATCCCAAAGAGAAGCGGCGGACCATTTCGAAATGCCACTAGTGTGTCAGGCTGATTTTCCGAAACGACTAAGATAGAATAAGCACCGATCAGTCGCGGAATCACGGACTGTACGGCTTTCAACAGATCTTTGGTTTTTTTTATTTCATTCGCAACAAGATGTGCGACTAACTCTGAATCTGTGTCGGACGAAAACTGCGCTCCGGCCTGGCGCAATTCTTCTTTAATCTCTTGATAATTTTCAATAATACCATTGTGGACGATACTAACGCCTTCGACCTTATGCGGGTGAGCATTGCGCTCATTCGGCACTCCGTGGGTGGCCCAGCGGGTGTGCCCAATACCAAGATGGCCATCAAAAGCTTCGCCTTCGAGCTTGCGCTGCAACTCAACCAGCTTGCCAGAAGCCCGAATACGCTTGAACTCACCTTTGTGAAGAATCGCGACACCGGCACTGTCATAGCCTCGGTACTCGAGACGTTTAAGACCATTAATAATCACGTCTTTAGGATTCAGAGGACCGAAGTACCCGACAATGCCGCACATAATTTATTTTTCCTTCGCTTCAAGATCAATCTCAAGATCAGTCTCAATGACTGCCTCAACCTTTTCAGAAATCGCCGAGGTTTTCAGCGTGTAATTTTCTTTAATAATTTGTCGGCCACGAGCCACAGCTAGCGCATGCGCAGGAACATCTTTGGTGATGGTCGAACCTGAGCCAATCACCGCGCCCTCACCGATTTCAATTGGCGCGACGAACTGGGTGTCGCTGCCAACAAAAACATTGTTGCCAATGATGGTGCGGTACTTGCTCCGATCAGGAGCATAATTGCACGTGATGGTGCCACAACCAATATTGACGTTTTCACCGATCGAAGCATCACCCAAATAGGTGAGGTGACCAGCTTTGGAATGCGCGCCAAATTTGGTTTTTTTCAATTCGACGAAATTGCCAATATGAGCCTCCGCCCCAATCTCAGTTCCGGGACGCAAATGCGCATAGGGGCCAAGCGTTGCTTTCGAAGCAATCACAGCATCTTCAATATAAGTGCCGGCTTTGATGTGAACAGCATCGGCCACACGCGCGTGCGCCAGATAGCAATTCGGTTCAACGACGCAGTATGGACCTAAAGTTGTACGACCGCGCAAGTAAACTCCCGGATATAAAACCGTACCCGAGCCCACCTCAACCTCATCTTCAACATAGGTCGACTTCGGATCAATGATTAAGACCCCGGCTTCCATCAGTGCTTTGCGCTTGCGCGAAAACAAGACTTGCGTGGCCTTGGCCAATTCCTCTTGGGTATTAACACCGAACGCGACACTCGAGCGGGTTTTAAGGGCTCCGACTTTTTCGGAGTTCTCCAGACAAACGCTGACCAAATCAGTCAGATAGAATTCTTTTTTCGCATTATGATTTTCGATTCTTGGCAGGTAATCAACGAGTGAATCCGCATCGCAGACGTAGATTCCACTATTTATTTCATTAATTTTCAAAGTCTCACGAGACGCATCCGAAACTTCAACGATGGCCTTTAGACCACCCATATGACGGACAATACGGCCCAGACTTCCGGGATTTTTCATTTCCGCGGTGACGACCGAAAGTGCACAACCGCTAATCAAATGTTCGCTGAGAATGTTTTTCACGTCTTGTACTTCAAGAAGAGGATGATCGCCGTTTAAGATCAAGACAGTGCCTTTGAGGGTGGCCACATCCGCTGACTTCACGGCATCGGCTGTTCCGAGCTGATTATGTTGCGTGTGGCAAGTAACACCGAGGGGTTCAACCACTTTACGCACCAACGCTTCAGAGTAACCCACAACCACGCGAATCTCAGACGCACCCGCACCCTTGACCGCGTCAATGACTTTTTTGATAATTGGCACTCCGGCAACAGGATGCAGGACTTTAGGCAAGGGAGATTTCATTCGAGTCCCTTTACCGGCCGCTAACACAATGACAGAAAATTCTTTTGGATTCATGCAGCTCAAACTATAGCCACTCGACAAGAGGGTCAAGGCTGCTTAGACTAAAAACAATGAGTTTTTATACAACAACAAGTTGGAAAAAAACCGTACTCGGTTCGGATATTTCTTTATTCGCTTCTGCACCCCTCGCAGAGCTGCGTGAGAAAAATCCGATTCTTCTGATGGGCGGAATACATGGTGATGAACCCGAGGGCGTGGCCCTTGCCGAAGCGACTTTGCAATGGCTGAAGAACGCCGCCGAGGAATTAGCGCCTTGGGTGCTGATTCCTTGTCTGAATCGAGATGGCTTTCAGAGAAAAACTCGGGTCAATGGCCGTGGCGTCGACCTGAATCGCAATTATCCGTCAAAAAACTGGTCGCCGCAGTTTGAAAAAGAACGCTATTATCCGGGGCCAGCAGCCGGCAGCGAACCTGAAATTCAAGGTGTCATTGAACTCCTGCAAAACTTGCGGCCACGTTTAGCAATTCATTGTCACTCTTGGCAACCTTGTGTGGTCGCTACTGGCAGCCGCAGCTTAACAGACGCAAGGCGTCTTGCGGAAGCTTCGGGATATGAGGTGCAAGATTCAATTGGCTACCCAACCCCAGGCAGTCTCAGTCAATATGGATGGCATGATTTGCAAATTCCGGTGATTTGTATTGAAGAGCAAGAACTCTTATCCGATTTGTCGGTGGTTTGGCCACGCTTTGCCACTGGCATGCAAAGTATATTTCGCGATCTCAGTTTGCGCGCGTGAGGAAGAATGAACGTCTTTGAGGCTGTGGTCTTTGATTTGGATGATACGCTTTTGGACACCTGGGGGAAAATCGTGCCTCAGGCGTGCCGCGAAAGCTGTCAGGCCATGATCGATGCTGGATTAAACGGCCGGCTCGACGATGTCCTGCTGGCCCGGCAAACTTTTATTCAAAGTGACCCTCGCGGCAACGTGTTTCGCTATCTCGTTGAAACTTTTGGCGCCAAAGAGGGCACTCACGAGCCGCAGGTCATTGCCGCCGGTTTCAATGCTTTTTATACCCGCAACGTCGAAACCGACATTGCTCTTGTAAAGGGGGCCGCGGAAATTCTGCGCCAACTCAAAGAGCGCTGCCCGATCTATCTCGTCACCTCCGGAAATCCTGAGACGCAAATGCAGAAAATTCGGACCCTGCAATTGCTTGACACCTTTGTGCGAATTTATCTCGTTGATCCCTCACGCGGCGAACGCAAGCAGCAGGCGTTCGCGCAAATCATGGCAAAGCACGAGTTCCCCGCCGAAAAATTTCTGAGTGTCGGCAATCGCGTGGATACGGATCTGGCTGATGCTAAAATTCTCGGTTGGGAAACGTGCTGGGTGCGCTACGGTGAATACGCTCATCTGCTGCCGCAGAACGAATTTGAAACTCCAGATTTTCAAATTGAGCAACTCGCGGAGCTAGCAAAAATATGCCAACTTTAAGGTCCAGCGTTCTCATCATTGATCATCCACAACCGGACCACGTAGGATTCGGCGCGGATTTTGCGACAGATCTGAAATTTGCCGAAGCCCAATGCGCCGAATTCATCTATCCGGTCATTGTTTTGTCCGGAAGTCGAAAAATGCAAAGTCTGGAATTTCTCGATCATCTCAATCGCATTTCTCCGCAGTCCCAGCGCGTGATTATCCAGGAAGAAACTCCGGCTGAAACGCTACGCCTGATGATCAACAAAGGCAATGTCTTCAAAATCCTCCCCGCCTTCAATGATCAGCAGTTTGACTTCACCATTCAAGAGGCCTTGGAAGAATTTCGCCTCATTCAGCAAAATCAAAAACTTTTGCAGCTTGTGAATGAACAAAACGACCGGCTCAAGAAACTCACCATCGATCTCGAAGACCGCGTCGAAAAGCGACAAAAGTTTCTTGAGGACGCCAAAGAAAAGCTGCTGGTCACCAATCATCGCGTTGAAGCTCTCCATCGCGCACTGGTCGCGGTCCATCGCGCCGGCTCGATCGCCGAAATGGAGCGACTAACCAACGAGGCCCTCAGCGGAGCGCTCGGTTTGTCTTGGACCCGCATCCAATTTCACCAACCCAGTCAAACGCTGAGTGAACGGGTCTTTTCACTTTTCACTGCCCCACTGATGCGCGGTAAAGAAGTCCTGGGACAAATTTACTTTGCCCGAGACCTCAACCGGCCATTTTCCAAAGATGAATCGAGCTTTTTAAATCAGGTGGCCGACGCCGTTTCATTGGCCATTGATCGTCTCGCCAAGCTCGAACAAAGCGAAAGCCTCAAACATCAATGGGAAGCCACCTTCGATGCCATTCGCGAACCTGTGAGCTTGATCAACAATCAGTATACCGTGGTTCGTATTAATCGGGCCTTTGCTGACCACTCGGGAACCGAGCCTGAAAAAATCATCGGTCGCAAATGCTATGAGGCCCTCTTTAGCCGCGAACAGCCGTGTGAGAACTGCCAAGTTGGAAAAAACTTTCGCCTCAAGCCGATGCGCACCAACAGTGGCCAGAGTATTATTCTTGATGTTTTCAGTCAAGAAATTCAGTTCAAACCTGAGGGCACTGAGCTCTACGTAAATATGTATCATGACATCTCCGAGCAGCTGCGCCTGGAACGTAAAATTCTGGAGAGCGCCAAAATGGCTGAGCTGGGCACGATCGGCAGTAGTATTGCCCACGAGCTCAACAATCCATTGGGCGGAATGCTGTCGTTTTTGCAACTGATAAAAATGGATCTCAAAGGCGACGAGCCCTATTTTTCAGATATAGATGAAATGGAGAAAGGCGCGCGCCGCTGTCGCGATATTGTCCAGAGTCTTCTCGGCTTTACGCGAAAATCCGGATCAGACGAAACCGGTCTTGTCGACTTACGCGAAGTCGTCGCCCAAGCTCTGAAAATTACCGAGCTGCAAACGCGCGCGATGGGCATTACTGTGCGCTTGGATTTGCCGGACGAAACAGCACCGGTCGCCGGACAGTTTAATTTTCTCGCGCAAGCGCTTCGTAATTTTCTGCAAAACGCGCAAGAGGCAATCGCCGAACGCATGAAAAAGCAGATTCGTTTTCAAGGTGAAATTCATTTGCGCATCACCCATGAGCTCGACCGCTATTTGCTGGAAATCAACGATAATGGGGCCGGCTTTGATCCCAAAGTCAGCGAGCAAATCTACGACCCACTTTACACCACGAAAAATTCAGTCGCCAATCCAGGCCTTGGTTTGACAGTCGCTCAGCAGATCATCATCGATCACGGCGGTCAGTTAGAAATTTCTTCCTCGACCTCCAAGGGCACGACGGCAAAAATTTCCTTCCCGATGCCCCCTCCTGGTCAAACGTAACTGGCGCAGAGCTCTTAGCAGACTAGTTTTTGTAGAGGCCAGGCTGTTTTTTGACAGCCAAATTTGACAGTGTCAAATTTGTTACCTACCATTTTTATAGGGGCCAATCACATGAAATCACCGTCTAGAGCGGCGACCCGGCTAGGCCAGTCTGGAAAAATGGATACTAAACAACATTTATTCATTTCTAGAATGGAAATGAATGACGACCAAGGAAGGTATTGATGTCAAATCAGGGGCAACGAATCCTGATCGTGGATGATGAATCCAGTTTGCGAACGGCTCTTTTTCGCGTGCTGGATCGCCAAGGTTTTCAGGTCATTACTGCTAATTGCAAGCGCGAGGCCGAAGTTTTAGCAGGCAGCGAGCAGCCGATTGACCTGGCCTTAGTCGACCTCAGGCTTCCGGACGGTGACGGCATCGAGCTCATGCGCCATTTAAAAAATGCTCATCCGAACATCCAAGTCGTCATTTTGACAGGACACGGAAGCATTGAAAGTGCCGTCAAAGCCACACAAAACGGGGCGTTTCATTTTCTCACGAAGCCCTTTAATATTGAAGAACTGATCAGCCTCACCCAGCGCGCTCTCTCCCACAAGTCCCTGCAACAAGAAAACGTCCAGCTGCGCACGGCTCTTCACCGCAAATATCGCTTTGATAATATCATCGGTCAGAGTAATGAAATTCGCAAAGTCATGGAAATGATCGAGCGTGTGGCAGATTCGGATTCCACGGTCTTAGTCACGGGTGAAAGTGGCACCGGCAAAGAGCTAGTTGCCAAAGCTATTCACTATAACTCTCCCAACTCCGGTAAACCCTTTGTGCCCGTGAATTGCGGCGCGATTCCGGCTGAGCTTTTAGAGAGTGAACTTTTCGGCCATGTTAAAGGTGCCTTTACCGGTGCCATTGCCAATCGCGTGGGCCGCTTTGAACTCGCCAGCGGTGGGACCATATTTCTGGATGAGATTGGAGAAATGCCGCTCGCACTGCAAGTGAAATTGCTGCGCGTACTTCAAGAAAGAAAATTTGAACCCGTGGGCAGCGCCAAAACTTTTGATGCCGATGTACGAATCATTGCTGCCACCAATATCAATATGGAAAAAGCCGTGGCCCGCGGCCAGTTTCGTGAAGATCTGTTTTACCGCTTGAATGTGATTCCGATTGCAATTCCGTCGCTCAAGCAGCGTCGCTCAGACATCCCCCTGCTTTTGCATCACTTTATCACGCACTTCAATACTCATAAGAATCGCCAGATCGCCGGTATCTCTCCAGAGGCTTTGGAAATGTTGTTTCATTACAACTGGCCAGGCAATATTCGCGAGCTAGAAAATCTCATTGAGCGCCTCGCGATTTTAAAAGGTTCAGGACAGATTGAAACCATCGATCTGCCAGAGCACTACCGGCAAGCAGCCTCTCCTGTCGTGACCGGTGATGCGATTGATATTCCGGATAGTGGCATGGATTTCAATTCGGCCGTCGATGCGTATGAAAATCTCCTGATTTTACAAGCTCTCGAAAAAACCGGTTGGAACCGCAATCAAGCCGCCACACTTCTAAAACTCAATCGCACGACACTAGTCGAAAAGATAAAAAAGAAAGGTCTACGGCCACCGCCGGATGTCGAGTCATCAAATTAACTGAGGCTGCGGGCAAGGGGCAATGGTCCGCAGAATCAGGCGCTGACTCAGGGACTGGGACCGCGTCTGGGACTGGGACTGGGACTGGGACTGGGACCGGGTCTGAAACCCGCTGCCCAAGAGCTGTTGCCCGCCGAACTAAATTCCGATAGCAATCCCCATCGAAACGCCAAAACCTTCATTAAAGGTGCTCATATCATCGCGCACCTGACTTAGACTGCGCAAATAATTGATGTCCAAAACAAATGACATACTTCGAGTCAATGGTGTGGTTCCGCCAATGCCGATGACGCCGAGGTAATCCATGCTGTGCCAACCGCCATCTGCATAGGGATCGTCGTAGGGTGCGGAATTGCCCACGACATCGATTTGCATCGACTTGGAGCTGCTCGAAACAAGGTTGGTGATGATCGTTCCGGCTTTGACATAAAAGCTGGAGTTCGGAGAATCAAAAACACTGATCTTTCCGATCAGAGGCACACCGACATAATCCAAGCTGTATTTCGTCATACCCGTGAGTTTTTGCCCATTGGTGCCAGGGTCGAGGTCAAAAGTTTCTGTTCCATTGGAATGAAAATAAACGACACCAGTTTGGAATTGCAAAAAGCCAGAGCCAATATCGACCAAAATGCCACCGCTCGGAACCGAGTTGGCTTCACCGGGACTGATACTTCCGCCTGACATTCCAAGTGTGCTGTAGCCGACCAAAGGGCCTACGCGAACTGTATGCAGAAAACTTTGTTCCGACCCATACTTTGAATGTTTAGCGACAATCAAACCATCCTCTTGCACTTGGGCAAAGGCAGCTGAGACAAAGAACAGTGAAATGAAGAGAGCCTTTATTTTCATATGATCCTCAAGCCACAGCAATGCAGGGGCCGTGCCGTCAAGAACTGAGTCAATTCAAAGCTTTAATTTTCAGCTCCCACCCATGGTTCTGTGAATTGGCGTGCACTTGTCAAAGTTTCAGTCAGCGCGGGCTGTTGGTAAGTCAGACAGTTTGACAGTGTTTGCCAGTGAAAGCTCTAGGACATCCCTGACTCAAAGACGTTACGGCGGTGCATTGAGCTGTGGCCGGAAGGCCACAGTGTCTCACGCTGAGACTCTGTCTCACAACAAACCACGAAATTTTGTAAATATCCAAGACAGGTGTCTAAGCAGATCCCGAAAACGCGAAATGAGTTCCAGTCATTTCAAGGACTTAGTTTCTGCGGGCGCTGGCCCCGCCTTTGCTCATTCTCTTTGTAGCGATCTCACGACACGACCCCACAAGGAAGTGGGGCCCTGTCCCCTTAGAAAGTGATGAGGAGTAAGATGATGAACAGCAAACTTAAAAAATTGAGCACGACGCTTCTGATCGCTGCGCAATTAGTTTGCTCATCAGCACTTTGCTCCATTCCTGGCCGTGATCGCCCCGTAAACTTAAGTCTCATTGGTTTTGATTTCAGCAAAGGCATTAACTTCGCGGCGATCCTGCCCATGAATTCGCTGGCGACGATCAATAACGACGATATCGCAAAAGTCATTCCGAAAGACATGAAAAGTTCAAACGACAGCAGCAAAGTCGCCGCACAAATCCTGGATAAAAGTCTGACTTCATTTTTCAATTCAGATGCCGTTCGACACAGCGAGATCGGCGCCACCGCTCATAACGTTGAAAACAAAATACAAAAAGATGTGGTCATCGGTGGCTCAGAGCCGGGCACTATTAAGCATGTTTTTAAATTTCGTATAAAAGCGATTCAGTCTGAAGCACAGATTGCTTACACTGGAATCGTCAATGCCCAATATTCTTACAAAGTCATTCAGCGAAAATCAGATCTCGAGTTCAATCGTGACTTAACTTCACGAACTAAACTGGTTTTCAACCATATCGACCAACCCGATGAGCGCACCGACATGGTAAGCGTTCGCTGGGCCTGGTAATTGTTTAGATCTTTAAGCAAAATCTAAATCAAACCTTCCCACAATCGGGGCAAACCTTCCGTACACTCCTGAGTCATGGCTCTTTCTGCCACAACTGCCTTGCGAAGGATTAAGCATCGATGAAGAAGCCCAAAGAAACAGCAAATGCATGGTTACTCGGACTCTTTCTGTCATTTTTGTTTTTGGCGGCCTTTGGCTGTCAGAAACCCGCGGATAGCGCAATCGCTGCCCTACCTCCGACTGATTCGCATGCCTTAACAGCCCCACAAAATGCCCAGCCTATCGCGTGCGCGCAGTTCATCTGTCAAAGTTCAATGAACGCAAAGGTCAACTTTATCAACGCCCTTCCTGGTAAGCTGAAAGTGATCCTGAATGGCCAGACTGTCTTAGATGAATGCCTTCAAGCCAATACGCCATCGAGCGATGAAAACTATGTTTATCGCATCAGTGCTCATGAACTGCAGACGGGCCGGAATTTTTATAAAACCACAGAAGCCTTGCCTGATAAATTGACGTTACAGATTCAAGAAATCAAAAGCTGTCAGACTCCAGAGCCCGCTGTTGAAATTTTCTCGGTGAATGAAGCCCAAATCAATTACATTGAGCAATTCAAAAAAGGCGATCCCTGTTATCAGGATTGCCGCATGAGCAATATGGACTTCAATCAGCTTTAATCCCGATATCGGAGCGCATTTGCAGGCCCGGCCATGAAACATGCTCGGCTTGCTCGTAAGCCTGCCGGCGCGCCTCTGCGACTGTCTTGCCGAGACCAACCGCATTGAGAACTCGGCCCCCATTGGTGAGCCAGCCGCTTTCGGTTTGTTGACTGCCGGCATGAAGAAAATAGCCCAGCGAATTTTCAAATAAAAGATCACCTGCGATTTTCACGCCCTGCACTGGCGATTCCGGATAGCCTTCGGCTGCAAGAACCACACAGCAAGCCGCGCCATTCTGCCACTTGAGCTGTGGCACTTGGCCTTCAGCAACGGCTTTAAAAACCTGACCCCAATCACCTTGCAGTAACGGCAGTATGACCTGAGTCTCAGGATCACCAAACCGAACATTAAATTCAATGACGCTCGGACCGGTGGGTGTGATCATGAGGCCGACAAAGAGCACGCCGCGATAAAGCAATCCTTGTTTTTTCAAATGCGCCACCACGGGCTGAATAATGGTTTGACGAATTTGCCGATCTAACTCTGGAGAAATTTTCATCGGTGCAATTGTTCCCATGCCGCCGGTGTTCGGGCCACGGTCGCCGTCACTGAGCCGTTTGTGATCTTGCGCTAACACCAAGGACTCATAATCTTCGCCATTGGTGAGAATCAAATAACTCAGCTCATAACCGGGTGAAAACTCTTCGAGTAAAGCTTGATCTCCGGCCGCCCCTAGTTTGTGCTTCACAAATAAGTCTTCGGCAGCCGCTTTAAGTTCTGTCAGATTCTGTGAAATGGTCACACCCTTGCCGGCGGCTAAACCATCGGCCTTCAAAACATAGGGCGGCGCAAAGCTTTGAGCGGCGCTTAAGGTTTCAGCAACCGAGCTGACTATATGATATCGAGCTGTCGGCGCTCCCGCTTCGACCATAAATTTCTTTGAGAGAACTTTACTTGATTCGAGCCGAGCTGCCTCACGACTTGGACCAAAGACCAGGACTTCGCGCTCCCGGAGATAGTCGGATAGTCCGGCGTCGAGAATATTTTCAGGTCCTATCACCACGAGATCAATGCGTTCTTTTTGAACAACGGCGAACACGGCCGAAAAATCCGTCCAATTAATCTCATGGCAGGCGGCGAGTTGCTTCATCCCTGAACTACCCGGAAGGGCATGCAAACTTGTGACAGAGGGCGATGTAAACAGCGCTTTCACCAACGCATGCTCGCGACCACCTTGACCGATAACTAAAACTCTCAAGGAATTGGACATAGACGAAGTCATAGCGTCCGCGCCGAGCTCAGTCAAAATGATTCGGCCCTTGCAGCCATAGATTGACGCTCTCTCCTTGGTTCTCTAGTCTATTTCGTATGGAAAAAATCGTATTTGTATCCGGAAAAAGAACGCCCTTTGGATCATTTGGCGGAGGTCTTAAAGACGTTTCCGCGACCCAACTCTCTGTCGCAGCTGGCCGCGCCACTTTTGAACAAGTGGGTTTGAAGCCAACGCAGATCGATCATCTCGTGATCGGCAATGTCGTGCAAAGTGGCGCCGATGCCGCTTACGTGCCTCGCCATATTGGTTTGCATCTGGGAATTCCAGAGAGCATTCCAGCCTATGGCGTGAATCGCCTCTGTGGCAGCGGCTTTCAGGCGTGGATCAATGCCGCACAAATGCTTCTCACCGATGAAGCGAAAATGGTTCTCGCCGGTGGTGTTGAGCAAATGTCGCAAATTCCGTATGTCATGCGCGGCGCCCGCTTTGAAGGCTATCGAATGGGCAATGTGCAAGTTGAAGACTATATGATTTCTGCCCTGACCGATGCCTACGCTGGCATTCCGATGGCGATTACCGCAGAAAACTTGGCTGAGAAATATTCAATTTCTCGCGAAGCTTGCGATGAGTATTCACTTCTCACCCAAGCCCGGTATGCTCAGGCATTGCAAAAAGGCCTTTTCGAAACTGAACTTTGCAAAGTGACTGTGACTGGCAAAAAAGGCTCTGTCGACATCACTCGCGATGAGCATCCCCGCCCTGATGTTGCAGCCGATAAAGTTCGCGCCATGAAACCTCTCTTTAAAGAAAATGGCCGAGTCACCGCCGCGACCGCTTCAGGAATTGTCGATGGCGCCGCTATGTCAGTATTGACCACAGAATCTGAGGCCAAGAAACAAGGCCTGAAACCTCTGGCACGTTTGCTGTCGTGGTCGTCGGTGGGTTGTGATCCCAAAATCATGGGTATCGGCCCCGCATATGCCATTCGCAAAGCTCTCGACAGCGCAAACCTGACCCTGAAACAAATGGATCTCGTTGAGGTCAATGAGGCTTTTGCGGCGCAATTTCTGGCTGTCGAAAAAGAGTTGGGCTTGAATCGCGAAATCACCAATGTCAATGGCGGCGCGATTGCCGTCGGCCATCCACTGGGTGCCTCCGGAACCCGCATCATGAATCACTTAGTTTATGAACTCCAACGCCGTAATGCCCGCTATGCCTGTGGCAGTGCCTGCATCGGCGGCGGTCAAGGTATCGCGATTATAATTGAACGAATCTAAGAACGGAACTTAAATGGCTGCCATCGAATCTGAACTGAAACTCCAAGACCGCACGGCAATTATCACCGGAGCAATGACCTCCTACAACCAAGCGATTGCGATGAAATTCACGCAGCTGGGTGGCAACGTCGCGCTACTGGATCGCAATAATGAAAAGGCCCAACGCTTTGCCGATTCCCTGATGGATGCGCGCGAGATCAATGAACGCTTCGGTCGCGCCACTGCGGTCAACGCGGATCTCTCCAAACCGCATCATGTGCAAGACGCCATTACTCGCGCGGCCGAAGCTTTCGGTGGCGTTGACATTTATATTGATGGCCTGATGGTCAGTGAAGTTAAAAAATTCAAAGATGCGAGCAGCATTGAAGATCTCGACCGAGCTCTGGACACGAATCTCAAAGCACCGCTCTTAATGACTCATGCGGTGATGCGCTTTTTAGAAGGCCGCAAACGCGGTCGAATCATTTATTTGATTCATGATCTCTTGCGCCTCGGCTTTGAACAAAACAGTCTCCTCACCGCATCACGCACGGGTCTCATCAATTTCTCAAAAACTCTCGCTCGCGAGGCCGCAGAAAATCACGTGACCGTGAATTGTGTGGCGCTTGGTCTGACTGAAGACTTTCTCCTGAATCAATTCGCAAAAGAGAAACTCAGCATTCAACAAGGTCTCCAGCAAATCCAAAAGACCTTCCCCATGGCGGCGATGGCCGATATGGAAAAAACCGCAAGTTTAATTGCCTTTTTGGCAAGTCCCCTCGGTGCCGGCATCACGGGCCAAACGATTGCCGCCAGTCAAGGACTCAGCCTGTTTTAATTTAGGAGCACACTCATGAAACCATTCGCCTCTCCGGATTTTTTCAATATCGATCAGCAGCTCAGCGAAGAACAACGCATGATCCGCGATTCAGTTCGGCAGTTTGTCTCTAAAGAAGTCATGCCGATCATTGATGACTGCTTTATGAAAGACACTTTTCCCAAACACCTCATCCCGATGCTGGCTGAAATGGGCACACTCGGCTCCACCATTCAAGGTTATGGTTGTGCCGGCCTTGATTACACTAGCTATGGTCTAATCATGCAGGAACTTGAACGCGGCGACAGCGGCATTCGTAGTTTCGTGAGTGTTCAGGGTGCATTGTGCATGCACCCGATTAACGCCTTCGGTACCGAAGTGCATAAGAAAAAATATCTGCCAAAAATGGCGAAAGGTGAACTCATCGGCTGCTTCGGTCTGACCGAGCCCGATTTCGGCTCTGATCCCGGCGGCATGGTCACCCGAGCTAAAAAAGACGGAAACGATTATATTTTAAACGGCACGAAAATGTGGATCACCAATGGTGGCGTTTCTGATCTGGCCATCGTTTGGGCAAAGGTTCCAGATGATGGTGATAAAATCCACGGCTTCATCGTCGATCGCGGCCTGAAAGGTTTCACAGTTCGCGATATTCATAAAAAATTCAGCCTCAAAGCCTCGATCACCTCAGAACTCATTTTCGAAGACTGCCGAGTGCCCGCGAGCCAAATGCTCAATGTGACTGGCCTCAAAGGGCCGTTCTCTTGCCTAAACAATGCGCGCTACGGGATTGCCTGGGGCGTGTTAGGTGCCGCGATGGCCTGTTATGACGAAGCTCTCAATTACTCGAAAACCCGCATTCAATTCGGCAAACCCATTGCTGGCTTTCAGTTGGTGCAAGCAAAGTTGGTGGAAATGTTCACCGACATCACCCTCGGTCAGCTCCTAGCTCTGCAACTGGGCCGACTCAAAGACGCGGGCACCGTTTTGCCGCAGCATGTATCGATGGCAAAAATGAATAACGTCTCCAAAGCTCTAAAAGCTGCTCGGGTCACACGTGATATTCTCGGTGCTTCTGGCATCACGCATGAATATCAGTGTGGACGCCATATGATGAACCTTGAGAGCGTGAACACTTATGAAGGCACCGAGGACATTCATCGTCTCGTCCTCGGCGAATACATCACTGGTATTCCGGCGTATCGCTAGGGCCCATAGACTAAAAGTTTCAGCGACCCCGATTCAACCTGGGGTCGTTCGCCCGTTTTCGCCCGTTTTCGCCGGTTTGAATTTCGCTGCTGGCAGATTAATCAAATGGCTGGAAACATCGAGAGCCATGGTTCGCGATCCTTTTTGCGTTGTAAGATTCTGCACGAGTCCAAGTTTTTACCGTTATTGCTATCCACCATCGCCATCATTTGATTTTCACAGCCCACAAAAAGACGATGATTTTTCGTATCTAAACTCAAGCCCGTTGGGCTACCTAGTTTGCATTAATTTCCCAAGCTCTAAAGAGATTGTGGTTGCGGCATAAAACCCGTAGATTTTCAGACTTATTGCTGCCGCCGAACTCGAGCGGTACGCCGTGGTCGACCTCAAGTGCCCGCTCCCTACGACCCAAACCCCGCAGCACCAATCTCACGAATCCGTTCCAGCAACGCCCGCAAATGCTCCCCCGACGTCGAAGGATTAATAATCGTCACCCGCAAAGCGTAAACACCGTTGATCGAGGTGCCAGTGATAAAAAACCGCCCATCACGGACCAATTCCTCACGAATGCGCTTTTGATAACTCGAAAGCAAATCAGCCGAGGCATGCGCGCACTCCGCAGGTGTATAGCGAAAACAGAAGATATTGCACTCAGGCTTGTGCACCGCCTGAAAATCGACGCTGTCGTCAACCATCCGAAAAAATGTCTGAGTGACCGCACTCGTTTGATCTACCAGATCGGCAAACATCTTCGGCCCAAAGAGCGACCACAAGACCCAAAGAGGATAAACCAGCTGACCTTTGGTACATTCAACTGTCCTTAAGCCACCGTCAAAATCTCGCATTGATTCGGAATCAAACAAATACGGCGCATCCTGGTGAAAGGGTGCATAGCTTTTCACTCGATCGCGGTACAACAGAAACGTGCACAGCGACGGCACAAACATCATCTTGTGCGCATCCCAGGTCACTGAATCGGCCAGCTCAATGCCTGCGAGCAAATGTCGCTGTTGGTTTGAAAGCAAATAGCCACCACCGTGAGCTGCGTCGACATGAAACCAATAGCCATAACGAGAACAAAAATCGGCGATAGGCACCAATGGATCAAAGGCACCCACTGAGGTCGTGCAAGCGGAACCGATGACACAGAAAACTTGATAGCCCTTGGCTTCGGCCTCACGCCGAACCACCTCAAGCTGATCAGGGCGCATGCGAAAATACGAATCCACCGGCACTTTAAAAACTGCATCCGCGCCAAGACCCAAGATCGCAGCCGCGCGCATAATACTGTAATGGCTTTCACCACTGGTCAAAATCGCAGGCTTCAACCCACCCAAACCTTTTTGCCAGGAGTCTTTGAAATGAAACCCGCGTGCAGCTAACAAAGCAGTGGTATTGGCCAACGTCCCACCACTGGTAATAATGCCGTCGCTTTCCTCGCGATGCCAACCGAGTTGGGAGACAAACTCCTTAATCATAAAACGTTCGGTCGCTGAGGCGAATTGCGACATCTCGTAGACACCAAGACCAGGGTTGAGAATTCCGCCAAGCATGGTCAGGGCGCCAGCGATCGGTACCGGAGGATTGACTTGATGACCCATGTAATTTGGCGAATTCAGGCGCATCGAATAGCGTAAGGTGTTTTGAATGATTTCACGCAGGCGCGGCTCAAGTGCGGAATCATGTCCCACTGAAAGGCGACTGACCTTGGCAAGCATCTCAAGAGGCTCTTGGAATTCCAGCGCTCGGTGCGGTGGCTGACGAACTTGCGCGAGGTAGTTGGCAATTTCTTCGCTGACGATTTTGGCGGTCAGTGAGAAATATTTGGGGTCATAGAGATTCATGCTTCTTCGATAGGCTCGTAAAAGACGAGACTTTCGCCATCCATCAAAATTTCGCCAAGCTGATTGCGGCAAATCGTTGAGAGCTTGATAATGGGCTTATCCGGACGAACACTGAGAACTTTAATTTCAGCGGTCACGGTGTCGCCGATAAAAGCCGGCTTCTTAAATTTAATCGATTGACTCAAGTAAATCGATCCTGGCCCTGGCATACGAGTTCCAGCAAGATTCGAGAGCATCGATGCAGTCATCATCCCATGCGCGATGCGTTTTTCAAAGCGCGTCTTCGCGGCATAGCCGTCATCTAAGTGAATGGGATTAGTATCACCAGTGACGCGAGCAAACTCTTCGATATCATGGGCCGTGATTAATTTGCTCATCGTTTCAGTTTGTCCGACCTCTGGAAGCTTCATGCAATTCCCCTCTTAGAGTTTGCGTTCTATCATTAAGCGACGCGCTTGATGGTACTGTTCAGCAGCGACATACAGGCGCTCGATGCGCCGGGTTTCTTCGTATTTTTTAAAAATCTGCGTGCAATCTTCAATCGGCACCGGCTTCACCACGGGATCATATTGATCGACGACGAAGATCGGCGCCTTTTCTTCCGCACTGAGAGCATGATACTTAGAAAGTCGCGCTTGCGAGCTCGCAAAAATCACTTCGATGCCCTCGGTCTCGAGAGCTTTTTGCATGAGCTGCGTGCGCGGATTTTCTTCCACTACATGAAACTCAAAGAGCACGCGAAAGGGATTACGATCAGCGATGCGTTTGGCCCAGCGATTGGCTTGGTGGCTGAGATGTTCATAGAGCGAATAATCGGTGCACTTGATATAATCGGTGATACTTGCCGGCAAGACGTAACTGCAATCCGGTGAATTCAAATACCGGGTGAGCATCAATTCATAAATAATGCTCTTATGATGAAAATAAACCATCAGGTACATGTGATGGCGAGAGAGCAGAAAATCATCAAAGGTATAAAGCGCCCGGCGATTCAAAGCGAGAAAAACCTCATCACCGACATCATGAAAAGTCAAATTGCCGAGGAGCCAATTGAGCTCCACTTTGCCATAGTTGGTTCCACAGAAATACGCGTCGCGCTCGAGATAATCCATGCGATCGACGTCCATTTCAGAGCTGACAACTTGACTTAAAACGGCGCGAAAGTTGAGACCACGATCTCTGAAAAAATCATCCAGAGCTAAGAGACGAGAATCAATCAGACAGGCCACATGCATTGGCGTGAGATCCTGAAATTGCGTGCGGATGATTTCCGTCAGCGGCGAATCCAGCAAAAATTTAATCGTGTAATCTTCATGAGTCGCGCGGCGTTTGGGATCGTAATGTCCGAGCGATTGATAAACCGCAATTTGTAAATCCTTGACCCCAGGCATGACTTCTTCGGTCGTGTGACTGAGCGGACCGTGACCAATATCATGCAGCAGAGCCGCAAGCCGCGTGCACTGCCGTAGACGATGGCGCACACTTGGTGTGGAAAATTCATAACGCTTAAAAATACTATCAAAGGCGAGCCCAGCCAAATGCATGACGCCGATGGAATGAATATAGCGATTATGAGTGGCTCCAGGAAAACTAAATTCAGCAAAACCCAATTGTTTGATTGAGCGCAATCTCTGAAA
Organism: Bdellovibrionales bacterium; assembly: GCA_043785085.1. Classification (GTDB taxonomy): domain Bacteria; phylum Bdellovibrionota; class Bdellovibrionia; order Bdellovibrionales; family JAMPXM01; genus JAYVXN01. Next base: position 18,586 of record JAYVXN010000130.1, read on the forward strand.
TGCTGCACTGTCAAGCACATTGGCTTCGGCGGCATTGACTTCGAGTGGGCCGTGGATCGGGTCTTTAATTTCCATGGCCCCAACCTAATCGCATTGCAGTAAAAAGTAAATCCCGCTGAAGCTCCGCATTGCAGTCTGTTGAGGTTGACCCTTAGCCAAGGATGAATTTTTATAAGCTATCGATCAGGAGCAAAAATGCAGCAATTTCATGACCTCGTTCAATTGATTCTCAATAACGGGACCGCTAAAGATGACCGTACTGGCACCGGGACATTGAGTGTCTTTGGCCATCAAATGCGCTTTGACCTTTCTCAGGGTTTTCCACTACTCACGACTAAAAAACTGCATTTACGCTCGATTATTCACGAGCTTTTGTGGTTTCTCAAAGGTGACACCAATGTGCATTACTTGCGGGACAACAAAGTGACGATTTGGGATGAATGGGCGGATGAAAAAGGCAATCTGGGCCCGGTTTACGGCGCCCAGTGGCGGTCTTGGCAGGCCGCTGACGGCCGCAGTATCGACCAAATCGCTAACGTTATTCAGCAAATTAAGACCAATCCTGACTCTCGCCGACTTTTAGTCGTCGCCTACAATCCCGGTGAAGTCGATAAGATGGCGTTGCCGCCCTGCCATGCTTTTTTTCAGTTCTACGTCGCAAACGGTAAGCTATCTTGTCAGCTCTACCAGCGCAGTGCCGACGTCTTTTTGGGCGTGCCTTTTAACATTGCTAGCTATGCTCTTCTGACAATGATGGTGGCTCAAGTGTGCGGACTCTCACCTGGCGATTTCGTGCATACACTGGGTGACGCACACCTTTATAAAAATCACCTCGATCAAGCCAAATTGCTTTTGACACGGGAGTTTCGTCCCCTGCCTCGCATGATTATCAACCAAGCGGTGCCATCCATTTTTGATTTTAAATACGATGATTTTCAACTGGTCGGCTATGATCCGCATCCCGCCATCAAAGCTGAGGTTGCCGTATGATTTTATCTGCCATTGCTGCCATGTCAGAAAATCGCGTGATCGGTAAAGACGGTGGCTTGCCCTGGCGAATTCCGGAAGATTTCAAGTTTTTCAAAGACACGACGATGGGTCACATCATGCTGATGGGTCGAAAAACTTTTGCCTCAATGGGCGTCTTGCCTGGCCGCTTATCTGTCATCATTTCTCGCCAAAAAGATTTTCAAACAGAGGGTGCACACGTTTTCACAAGTATTGAAGAAGCTCTGGCGTTTTGTCGCACGAAGACGGCTGAATATGGTGAAGAAGTTTTTATCGTTGGTGGTGGCGATATTTACCGACAAATGATGCCAATCACCGATCGCATTTACCTAACTGAAATCCACCAGCCCTTTCAAGGCGATGCGCATTTTCCTGAATTCAGTGCAAGCGAATTTAAAGAAATCGAACGGCGCCACCGCGACCAACCCGTATCGTTTGATTTTATCGTTTATGAGCGTATGCAGCAAAAGTAATCAAATCGGCTTTTTTACTGCAAGTTTCTGAAAACTCAAGTTCACTTTTAAATGGTATATTTCTTGAATAAGAGATTTGCAGGGATTAGTCTCTGTGAATCTCTGTGCAGGAGACACCTTATGCTGTCTAAATTTTTGACATCTGTTTGCCAAGTCTCGGTCCTGGTCGCCTGTGGCTTCTGGCTAACTCCTGCGCAAGCCCGCTATCAGTCTCCGGAGTCGCAGACGTATCGCTGTGACCTCGGCAATGAACCAAGCCTTCAGGAATCACAGATTCCTTTACCCACAGACCTGCGCTTCAGAGTTAAAATTATCGAGCACCCGGAAACTCAAGCCGACAAATCCTTTGCGACGGTTGAATCGTGGACTGGCACCTTTAATGATCCAAAATCAATCCAGATCGAACTCGTCGATTGCCAGCGCCTTGAAAGTGATCCCTCACTGAAAGGTGAACTGGTGGCTACTTCGTGCAACACGCCTGATCAGCAGTTGAATTTAAGTTTTTTACTCTCTGAAAACCGGAAAAGTCTTGCGTACGCCGTAAATGCTGAAGCCAAAACCATGCCCTCAGAGAGTCCAACATTTGCGCTGAAAGACCCACGCCTGCTCAACTGCCATCGAGAACTAAAATGGTCGGATTTTGAGCGCTAATGCGCAGACCTTGGTTCTGAAATCCCAGCAAAAACCCACGTCTTGAGACCAGTTCTTCTCATAATAAGATTTTCTACTTAAGACTCAAGATGAGACGCCGATGAGTAGGATGTAAAAGATGACCCAGTAAAGCTCAAGCGAGCTTACAAACATCAAGGACGATGTTTGCATCTTCACGGAGGAGGAAAGTCATGGGTTTGCGTATTAATACCAACACGGCTTCAATCAACGCCCAAAGAAATTTGATGGGTACGAAGCTGGGCCTGGATAGATCACTGGAGCGCTTGAGTTCGGGTTACCGAATCAACCGTGCCGGCGATGATGCCGCGGGACTCGCGATCAGCGAGAACCTGAAAGCTCAGATTCGAGGTTTGAAACAAGCCTCACGAAACGCCCAGGACGGCGTCTCACTTGTGCAAGTGGCGGAAGGCGGGCTGAACGAAGTCAGCTCGATCATGATCCGCTTGCGAGAGTTAGCGGTACAAGCCGCTTCAGACACGATCGGTCCTGTGGAAAGACAATTCCTTAACGTTGAATACGATCAGCTCGTCTCAGAGGTGGATCGTATTGCAGACTCGACGGAATTCAACGGCACCCAGCTCTTGAGCGGAACAGGATCCATCCTGGACTTCCAAGTGGGTACGCGGAATGACCCGAATATCGACCGTCTGTCGTTTGATGCTTCTAAATCGGACGCCAACACGGCCGCCCTGGGCATTAACCTGACAAGCGTTGCCGATAAAGCGTCTGCGCAAAATAGTTTGGCGGCAATTGATTCAGCGATTATTTCTGTCTCGGCGATGCGCGCGGACTTTGGAGCAATCCAAAACCGTTTGCAATCAACGATCAGCAATATTGCGGTGAGCGTAGAAAACATGAGTGCAGCTAATAGTCGGATCCGCGATGTGGATGTGGCTGAAGAAACCGCTGAGATGACAAGAAATAACATCTTGTTACAAGCAGGGACTTCTGTGCTAGCACAGGCAAACCAAAGCTCGAATACGGCTTTAGAGCTCTTGAACAAGACGTTCCGTGGTTAACGATCTTTAACTACCTCCCTGACTGAATGACTCCATGTTAAGTGGAGTTGGTTCGACAGATGGTAAAGCTACCGAAGTCATTAACTTCTGTAGGCTGTTGATTGACACTGTTTCCTGCTTTCCAGGGTTGTGATGAGCAGCCCTGGTATTAACTAGCATGTGACAGCAGTTAAAGATTTTCTACTGGCACGAAGTCAAGATATTTGGTCGTGAGCAATTA
>JAYVXN010000131.1:0-2218 GCA_043785085.1 Bdellovibrionales bacterium
CTCAATCAAGGTCGCAAAGTAGGCGTATTGACCCGCTTTACTTTCGGGCAACTCCCGTCGTCCATCCAACTCTCTGACCAGCTTCAAAATTAACTCATCGCTCATATAGTTCGTATGTTTGAGCCGATAATGCGAATCGATCACAACGTGATCGATCTTGATTTCATTTACCGTGATTGGCGCAATTTTGTAAGTCATCAGCTTTGCTGTCACGAAACCAGTTTAGCAGATATTGCGAAATTTCGCAAGATCTTATGGTTTCGGTAATGCCTCATCGACTGGAGCGAAATAGTCCGAATCACTCGTCTTGTTGGACATTCGGCGGCGAATGGTAGCACCAGATCCTGAAGTTCAGTCAAATGGCCCCAAAAGGCTCACTGGGCGTGTGCAGGCTCAGCTTGCCCCGACTTGCGCCTTTTGCGAAATCATTAACCACCAAGCCGAAAGAGGTGAAGCACCAATGAACTATTAGGTTTGAAGGGTTATCGAGTCCAACGACTAGATAGATGCGGTTTAGAGATATTTTTTAACGAATTTTATCAAAATTTTTCAAAGGAGATCTTATAGATGCAATAAAAACTGATGGAAATAAGAAGACGGCAATTTACGCAAGAACCTCGACTCTGGACCATGCGACCGGCCTGGAATCACAGGTCAGGGTATTAAGGCTCTATTGTGAGCAAAACGATATTAAAAATTTCGAGCTATTCTCGGATGGCGGCGTCAGCGGCACGAAATCGAGTCGGCCAGCCCTTGATCAAATGATGTTGGCAGTGGAGCGGGGAGAGATCAGTACGGTGGTTGTGTTCAAACTTATCCGGTCAACATTGCCCAGTATCTTTAGCCAGATAACTGCCAATATTGACCGGATAAGTGTTTGTTATCCGTGCCAATCGTCGTCGATAGATGGAGATTGGCCGGATAACATAGCTTCAGCCGATTCGCCAGGTCGACCACGCATTTACTCAATGCACTCACCCGCTTTAAGCAAAAGGGCGTGCATTTTGTCAGTATTTCTGAGAGGATCGATACGAATTCTGCGGTCGGCGTAGCGATCTTCAGTATTCTGGCAGCCATAGCGCAGCTCGAGCGCGATTTGATTGCAAGTAGGGTTAAAATTGGGCTCGAAAATACGAGAGCAAAAGGCAAGCAAATTGGCCGGAAGAAGCTGCGTGATTCAGATTTAATCCGCAAACTTTTAAAGAGCGGAATGAGTTTTCGGCAAGTGAGTTCGATAGCAAAGTGTTCGCACGGCTCGGTCAGCGCGGAAAAAAAATCGATGTTGCGCGAAGAAGAGGAGCTGAGCAAGAAACTTGCTGCCCAAGCAGTTGCCGAAAAGAAGCTCCAAGAGACAGGGTCGATTTTTCCTGAAGCTACCTTGGAGAAGATTTGATGGCATAGTATAGTTCACTGCAAGGTAGGAATTATCAGACTTAAGTGGCGAACTTCACAGAGTTCGCCATTTTCTTTTTGAAGGGAGATTGAAAATGCCAGTGATCAGTATGTTCTACGGTGTCATCGTCTCAATGTTTTCTCTGGATACAAAAAAACATAAGGCTCCGCACATTCATGTCGCGTACCAAGGGAAGGAAGCGGTCATCGCAATCCCATCTGGCGAAGTTCTCGATGGCGACCTCAAGGCAGGCAAACTTAAATTAGTTCAGGCTTGGGTGGAAATTCATAACGAAGAATTGATAGCCGACTGGGAACTTGCAGTTAAAGGACAGCAGGTTTTCAAAATCGAGCCATTGAGGTAATCTATGAGTCCTCGCGCACAAAAAGCAAAACCTCTCGATGGATTTAAAATTGAAGTTGAATTCTCCAACGGCGAGATTCGGCAGTTTGATGCGACCCCATTGTTGATTTACCCCGTCTATCAATCCTTAAAGTCGCGCGGCTACTTTGAGCAGTTGTTTGTCAGTCAGGGGATCGTGCAGTGGCCAAACGAAGAGGATGTTAGTCCTGATCTTCTTTATATGGACAGCAAGGCCGTCGTCTAAAATAGGCAGTCAACAAACCTAGTTTTTGTTCTCTGTGGGCACAAAGTCGAATCGTTGCTGACAGTCCAGAAAATTGGAAAAATCAGGAGGCGGGTGCATTACGTCCACGACGCCAGTCAACATCCGAGTGTTTCAGTAGCGGGTCTTCTATCGCGGCATATTTGAATTACGGTCTGCTGCGGAAGCGGCAAACGCGGATCGAGTGCGAAGCGCAGTGA
>JAYVXN010000132.1:0-7353 GCA_043785085.1 Bdellovibrionales bacterium
CGTTAGCCGCCTGCTAGCGCTTCGGCCTCCCGTCTCGATTCGTCGCAAAATCCACGGCGAAAAAGTGTCAAGTTACTTATGACAGGGTGCTTAGTGTGATGGGTTTTTTTTGAAATATTTGTTTACAATTATTTTTTTAGAGCTATAACTCTACGCACCTGACAAATAACGACTGTTTCGGTACAGGATTGAAAAATGAAAAAAACAAAAAATCGCGAACGAATTCTCCAAGCCAGCGTTGAACTCTTCAATCAGTCCGGTGTCGTCGCCGTGACCACCAACCACATCGCTGAGCACCTCGGAATCAGCCCCGGAAATCTCTATTTTCACTTTCGCAATAAAGAAGAAATCATCCGAGAACTTTTTGAATTGATGTGCGCTGACACTTATAAAGTATGGAAGCCGACCGCCGAGGCTCCGGCACCGGGTACACCACTTGAGTTAATTGAGCGTTCCTATGTGGTCTTTTGGAATTACCGGTTTTTCCACCGGGAGATGTATCACCTGCGGCGCCGCGATTCGATCTTAACGAAAAACTGGAAGACACATATCACGAAAACGATCCGCTTGCTGCAGACGACTTATGGCCATTGGGTCAAAGAAGGCTTGATGAAGAAAATCTCTGATCCGCGAGAGATGCAATTGATCAGTGATACAGTTTTAATTACTTCCAGTTCATTTTTGCTGTTTTTTGAAAGCAAAGAAAAACCGGCAACCAAAAAATCGATTCGCGCCGGGGTTCATCACCTTGCGCGCTTTCTGCACCCCTACCATACGGAGCGGATTCAGAAACAATTGGAGACATACCTAGCGAGCTAGTCCCGGCAACCGTCAGCGGCCCGCAGGAGCGGGTTCAGGGCCGGGTTCGGGATCGGGTTTTGAGTGCCAAAATTATTTGCGTAGATGAAAGCTAGCAGGACAGAAGCAAAAGGCTTTGCTTCTGGGGATGAACCTGAAATCTCCAGACCCCGACCCAGAGGCCGAAACCGCCCCTGATGCTGCGGGCTGTTGCCTGTAATTTTTAGCCTGATCCAGTCCAGCGCTCCATTTCTGGAACACTCTGATCCAAAAACCCTTGTGTTCTTTCGCCCCACATTCGATAACAAAAGCGTGACAATATTAGACGCCACCACCATTCAAGATTTTCTTGCAAGTGAACTCACGCGCCGAGTGAAGGTCAATCCTCGTTACTCCCAGCGCGGCTTCGCGCGAAGTCTCGGTTTGAGCCCCGGAGAGTTAAGTGAGATTTTGCGTGGCAAACGCCGTTTGGGCTTAAAGGCGGCGCTCAAAGTCGCGCAATCGCTTGGCTTGAACTCCGTTGAAACCAAGCACCTTGTGCACCTCACGCAGGTCGAAAAAAGTCGCACCCTGAATATGGAGACGCCGCTCACCGCCGAAGCGGCACCTCTAAAGGCCAACCAGCTCAACGAAGATATCTTTCACTTACTTTCTGATTGGTCGTATTTTGCGGTTCTCAATCTCATGGATTGTGTGGGCTTTGAGTGGAAAGCCATTTGGATTGCCAAACGGCTCGGACTCACGCGCATGCAGGCCTCGGTGATCATGGATCGCCTCTTGCGATTGGGAATGGTCAAAAATGAAAACGGTCGGATGCGCGGAGTTCATGATTACGCTCTTTCTCCCTCGGGAGTTTCAAGTGAGGCCATTCGCTCTTACCACCGGCAAATGTTGCAAAAAGCAATTCAGGCTCTGGATTTGCAAAACGTTACGGATCGTGAAATTTCTGGAATCGGCTTTGCCGTGGACCCTTTGAATTTAGGTTCGATCAAAAAAGAAATCTCAGAATTTCTCGATGAACTCGCTGCCAAATACAGCAAAGGTAAACGCACCGACGTTTATCAGCTTGAAGTCGCCTTTTTTAAACTCACGGAAGGAGCCGAATCGTGAAAAAAATCCTGGGTGTCATGACCATTGCAGGAATCGTTTTACTGATGATTTCGGCCACCGCTTTTGCCACCACCACCAAAGTCGGTAATGGCGATGACGGCAGTGATCTGGAAGGCGCACAAAAAGTCGAAACCGGAATCCTTGCTGAGACGCGCCTGAAAGCGGTTGAAAAATTAAACGCCTTACATGTGCAAAACATTGAAAATCTTGGGGTCTTAATTCCGGAAGTCGAAAAAAGTGATCTTTACCTCGTTAAAGGCAATTTAAAACCACGTTTAAAAAGCGACAAAGGCATGGAAGGCACACCCGATGCGTCTTCTGTTTACGCAAGAACCTTTGCCGAGCCCCACGCTGTGACCCGATTTTTTCCGTCAGCTTTGATGCTCGGCCAAGAGCAATTGATTGCCTTACATATTCATGAAGGCCTGCACCGGGCACTCCCCGCGCAAGTGCGAGAGGACGAGGAAGTCGTCAGCAAAATCACTTTGGCCATCACTGGGCCAGACAGCAGTTATGATCGAGTCTTAAAGGTGGTTCAACAAAATATCCGTCCGCCTGAACCCGTCGCATTCACTCCCGGTGGTGGTGCAGCGGGGGCAAATATCATTGCCACTTATCAAGGGCCGCGCGCTCCTGACCTTGAAAACCCGTCTTCCGTTACCTACAGCTACCGCAGCTACTTTCAGCCAAAAGAAACGGCCGCTTATCCCGTGCTGGCGATGCATTTACTCGAGAGTCAACTTTATCCATTTGGGGTCGGCGGTCATGCGACCGGCATTGGTATTCAATTTTCATTTTTGCAGTTACCAGACCACGCCTTGATGGGTCCGCTAGCTCTATCGGCCCGCACCCGCTTGACCACGATTCGCGGCTTTGATGTGGGGGCTTTTGCGACTTACGCCATGAACACGCTGTCTGATGACGAATTGAAAAATTCTCCTCTCGGCCGTGATGTCACGACGGTCGGTCTGTCGTTGAAACGCGATGGAAAAAACTATTATGCTGAGAACCTCTTAGGATTTTCTCTGGCCGGATCCGCCAATCAAAAACTGGGCGGTATTAATTACGAGCACGATTACGGCACTATTACCGCAGCAACGGTTCGTGCGGGAGCTAAGTTTTACGGTTTCGAATTCGGCGGTTTTGGTGAAATGCTCTTGAGCGATTATTACCGGGTTCGCGGTGGGGCTTTTGCTTTTGATTCCGGCCGCTATCGCATTTTCTCGGCAGGGCCTGAGTTGGTTTTTAATTACGAAGCACTTCGCCTTGCCGTGAGCGGCCGCTTCGTGGTCGATGCCACTTCGGGCGTCAATCTTGATTATCTTGGCGATATTCTTGGTCAGGGTATGGGACAGGGTTTTGTGAATTCATCATTGTCGCTTCGCTTTTGAGGATTTTATGATTCGGCTTTTTTTAGTATTTCTAGTTTTCGCTCCGCTTTTAGCTTGTGCGCCACTTCCCGGCATGGGTGATACGCCAGGCACAGAAACAGTGAAGGCATTAGACGGAGTCAAACTGATCTCGACGGATATTTCACGAGGCGATGATCCACGCAGCTTTGGACAAAGAAATTATACCATCTCCTCTTCGAGCCGCTTGTTGGTGCGCTATGAAGCCCTCAGCACAGCAGCTCCGCGAATTTTAGAAGCGCAGCCGATGTACATTCGCGTGACACCGGCCTCTGACAGCGAAAAAGCCAAAGCGCTCACGTCGCTGAAAATCTGTCCGGTCTTGACCAATTGGATGATGGCCGCGACCTGGCAGTTTGCGCATCCGTTTAAAGGTGGCGGCTGGCACCCAGGTGGCGACGTCGAATTCGATGATTGCATCAGCGTCGACACGACGGTCACTGCCAATCCCTCCCTTGGTACCGCTGCTTCGGCACCATTGACAATTGGCGATGACTGTAAAGACTCCGCGGTGGTTTGCTTTAATATTCAACCTTGGTTTAAAAACTACTTGATCCAGCGCGGGATCAATTACGGATTGGTACTCGTGACTTTAGATAACTCAAGTATCAGTATTTATGGGAATGGGTCAGGCTCAAGAGGACCACGTATTCATTGGGCTGACGGCCCATAGAGAGATTGGGCTGACGGCCCCTTAAGCCGAAAGCCCCGCACTCGAAATTCAAAAATGAAAATTGCAAAGAGCAACAATCTCGCGTCTGAATGGGCGCGACTAGGGGGAACCATGTCTTACACTCAGATTGATACAACAAAGTCCTTACGTCGTACGACTTGGCTGACCGGATTTTGGATACTCCTGCTTTTACTCAGCGGCCTTTGGATGACGGCGTGTACGGCGACCCCCCTCGATAAAAGATCCACCACTCCCAATACGGCCGAAGATTATAGTCTAACTCGCGTCACGCAACATATTGTGCGCTATGATTGTCTCGGACAAATCGCTTCAGATCAGGTTGATACGATTTCCGATCCAAAAGAGTTAGTTGAGATCAGGCCGCATGAATCGGCTGGGCTGGTGAGCGCCAATTTTCGCAATCTCGATACCGACAGCTCACCAATTTGCGTGTTTGGCCAAACCAAATTCAACATCAATCTGTCACCAACTGTTTGTGATATGGAAGTCAAAGAAGGTCTCAACGAAATCGTCTATGCATTTTCGTATTGTGATCAGATTGAGCACACAGATATTCCCGGATGTCGAACTGAACCAGAGGTGCGTGAACGTGGTCGTCTTTTTATTTATGTTCATTACCGAGAAGAGTTACGAGAGACCGTTTTAAAATATCCAAGCACAGAGGAGTGCCGGTAAAAAACCAGGGGGCCTAGCCTAGGCCCCCGCTCGTCCCCGTGGGCTTAGAAGTTTATGCCCAATCGAGCGCCGATGACAGACGGATTACTATTGGCCACAGTTGCTGAAACGAAATCATACCGCAGCAGCACATCTAGATCAGTCGAGTTGGTCGCTGCAAACTGGTAACCCACGCCTGTACCAAGACTCACGCCATTGTTTGAGGTATCGCTGTTATCACGAACCCAAGCATAGCCTAAATCTGCATCAATGTAGGGCTTGCCTTTAGTCACGACCGACGTCCCAAAGCCAATGTTGGTGCCGATACCCACGTTGAAGACTCGGGCGACATCACTGCCAGAACCGAGTGCGGCCTCGCCAAAGACTTTGCCATCAAAGCGTTGCGTAAACGGAACCACATAGCCAGCGTTCAATCCATACAAGACATTGTTCGTGCCTAAGTTGACGCCAAGTTCAGGACCGGCGGCCAGGTTCCAGTGGCCTTCTTGACCCATGATTCGCGGACGTGCCGGAGCGATTCCCGAAGAAGTGCCAGCGCTCGGCGCGTTCTCGATGGTGGGCGCTTCTTGAGTCGCAGCCGAACGTGTCGTATCTGCTTTTCGACTGACCGGAGTGCGATCAGTTAATAAGCCTCGTCGATCGACTCGGGCACTGGGTGCCATACCGTGATGCATTTGCTCATTGCCCACGGTATTATTCAGATCATTCGTGGCTGACGAGCGACTGCCCATCGAGGAATCGTTACTCGCTTGACTGGTAATCGCATCATCCACAATCGGCCGTGCCACCGTGCGGATATTTTCTAAAGAATCCAGTCGAGTTTGCGTCGTGCTGACAATTCGTCCATTTTGAAGTTTCTCAATTCGCAAAACATATTGATCGCCAGATTTTTGCAAAACCGGGAAAAGCGCAAAATCCGCACCCGCTTGAGTTTTCGCTAGCGTGTGATCGGATGAATTTGAAACGATATCGCGAATTGCTTCAGTCGTTTTGCGCGCGTCCGAGTCAGACAGTTCTTGGCCGACCTTTGCATTTCGAACATAGATGTCAGCCGCACCTGCCAACTGTCCGAAGGCGAGCGCGGCGATAAGTCCCACGATTGCTTTCATAAAAATGCCTCCTTGATTTTTATAGTTCAAAGTTCTTAGCACGTTCTAGTTAATGCCCATGAAAGGGGCAAAGCCACTTCATATGAGGGACGTGAAGAGAACTAATGATTCTCGGCAGGCGGGGTTGGCAAATCGACACAAAGATTTCGCGACCGGGGCAAATGATCGCTGCGGGCGTGAGCCGTCTTGCCCCTGTCGTCCGTTTGACGGTCAGGTAAATTTTGCCAAATGCGGAGGTTCTTCTGCATTATAATTCTCAGCTAGCGACCCAGCTGCGGCACACTCGCTGCATAATGACAAACGATCGATAGGCACAGATTATTTGCGCGGAGAGAAAATGATAGTACGGACTTATTTGCTCGGATTGATTTTACTTCTCACGCCGAAACTCATGGCGCAAGTTCCGGTGACGACCACGCACCGGCCAGTCGAAGTGCCATCAGGCATGCCTGATAAAAACTGGAGTTTGGGTATTAACTCCGGCTTTGTCCATTACAGTGAACCCGGTCTGATGCAAGAATATGGAAATCTTTTTGGAATCAACGCCAGCTATAGCAAGACAACGGATGATCGTTCGGTGTTTGGTCGCGTTGAGTATGAAGGTCTTTTCGGAACTCTCACTTATGATGGCGGCAATAAACACGGGCCAGTCAGCATGCCCTCGCACGACAGTCTCCATAGCCTCAGAGGAGTCACAGGACTCAACTGGGCGTTGAACGACGTCGTTAGATTTGCGCCTTATACGGGCTTGGGCGGGCGCTATTTGGACGATATCATTGACGGGCCGGGTGGCTATGAACGACAAATTTCGTACCTGTATTTGCCCATTGGAATGGAAACTCACCTCGGCGTAATTGACTCCTGGAAACTCACTCTTAAAACCGAAGCCGACATTTTTCTTGCTGGCACCGCGCATACGACTTTAAGTGACGTTAACCCCGATTTGCCAGATTTGGACAACAGCCAGAATTCCGGATTCGGCTGGCGTGCCTCATTGAGCTCCATGCATAAGATTAACCAAATTGTCGTAAAATTAGAGCCCTATATTCAGTCTTGGAATATCAATCAATCCAAAGTCGATCGCGGCTTTATCGAACCCGACAATAATTCGACCCTCATTGGCTTAGTCGCCGCCGTTGAGTTTTGATTTCTTTGGAAAAATCAGAGTTACCGAGCACTTGCGTTTTAGTTGATTTGTCACAGAAGCTGCGCTAGAAGTTTAAATTCAAATCTCGCAATGTGCGGCCGTAGCTCAATTGGATAGAGTATCAGGCTTCGAACCTGAGGGTTCCGTGTTCGAGTCACGGCGGCCGCACCATTCCACTCAATAGGCAATTTTTGACCCGCTCTTTTGGACGAGTTCTTGGATCGTAGAAAGCAATGAGTTTGGCAGGGCTTCCGCTTTCTACGCCAAGCACTCCCAAAGACCTTTCTTCCGCTAACGAAATGATGTGCCGTCGATACGGCACGCTGACTTGCGCGAAGGCAAATAAGTTCCAATAGCCATAAATATGGCTCAAATTGAGAAGAAATTTTACTCTGGCCGATCTTATTCTAG
>JAYVXN010000133.1:0-7344 GCA_043785085.1 Bdellovibrionales bacterium
ATCAGCATTTGTAGGTGCGGGGGCTGCCCAATATTCCATGACAATAGTAACCGTTACTGCGGGTGCAGTAGTAGGATGGCCAGAACCACAAAATGCCCGGAAGGTTCGCCCGCAATACTATTGTACTCATTTGTATCACCGATTTCACGAGCAGATCGATATAGGTAGGTCGCACTAAGGCCAGTGAGAATCGGCCTCTCGCGTTCAATATACCGCCGTAGAAGTTGCGGCGTCATATCTTCAAAAACGATTTCTCCACCATGTTCGAGAAAATCCAAATAAGCATCACTGGCCAAACGCAGTTTCTTGTTTCGCTTGGCTTTTTTTTGCGCACGTATAAATTTTGGCAAATCCGTGTGAGGATGAATGAACCAGGTCGGATCAAACATATGGAGATTATAGGTGTAAATCTTGGCCCGGTAGCCTCGACGAAGGGCGTGGGAGCCGAGCATCACCGCTAAAGTTCCACCTTCTTCCAGATGCGGAATTTCATTAATCACTTTATTTACGGAAATTTTATCTCCGTAGTAGCGATAAACCGCCTGCAAGCAAGTGGGGCCACAAGTGGTTTCGGTGGGCTGCGATTGAATGCGAAAGGGCAAGGTCTTTTTCATCACTGCTTATAAGGCTAAACTTGCCCGGACCGACTGGCAAGGTGGAAGCAAAAGAGCCCATTGCAATATTCGGCGGGGAGAGTCAAAATGAGCGTATCCCTTTTCAGAAGTTTTCATGCGAAAACTCGACCACCGTGCGGCCTCTGAGAAGAGATTTTTTAAGAGGTGACCTTTGGATTTAGGCGCAAATCATTCGACCGTTGTCATATTAATGGCTGGCGTTTCGTTTATGATTTTTGGCCTCACTATGGCGAGCAAATCCCTGCAAAAACTCGTTGCTGCGCAGATTCGTCGATTGCTCAACCAATTGAGCGGCGACAGCATTATTGGCGTTTTTGTCGGTGTCATCCTGACCATCCTCATGCAGAGTTCGGGGGCGGTCACTGCGACATTGGTGAATCTCGGCACGGCCCGGGTATTGACGCTCTCGCGGGTCATGGGTGTCTTGATCGGCTCAGCAATTGGCGCGGCTTTGACTGTCCAATTAATCAGTATGGAAGTCTCGCATTTGGGCTTGCCATTTTTTATCGTCGGTTTTTTCGGCTCGCTGTTTGCTAAAAAGAGCAAAACGCAGGATTTGACTGAATTTCTGATGGCCCTTGGAATTTTGTTTTTTGGATTGGAAATGATCACGGGGAGTGCCAATTCATTTGTCAAAATCGGAGCTTTTGCCAATGCCCTGGGATATGTTCGGGAAAATCCATTGATTGCAGTTTTGCTCTCGGGCGTGATCACCACGGCCTTTCAAAGTTCAACGGCTACTCTGGGCGTTGTCATGGGTCTTGCTGCCGGCGGAGCTTTGAGTGTTGAGGATTCTGTTTTCTGGATTTTTGGAGCGAATATCGGCACCACAAGTACGGCCCTGATGGCTTCGATGAAAGGCAATTACGTTGGCAAGCGAATCGCTTGGGCGAACTTTATGTACCGAGCGGCCACAGTCATTTTGTTTTTGCCTTTTGCCAATTTAACCCTTCGACTCATTAATAAACCGGTGAATACGCCCGCGACTCAGATCGCTTTATTTTACATGATAATGAATCTATTTGCGGCTTCGATATTTTTTCCGTTGCGCAAATTTGGTGTTCAGCTCATTGAAAAAATGGTTGAGCCTGGAGATAACGAAAAAGAATTTGGAGTGAGATTTCTCAAGCGCAGCACCTACGAGTCATTTGCAATGGGTTTGGCCCACGCGAAGAGAGAAATTTTAGAAATGGGTGAAATCGTCAATCAGATGACCGAGCTTTCTTTGACACTGTTTTTTTCAGATGATCCGGATGTCTATAGCAAGGTGAAAGAACTTGACGACCGAGTTGATTTACTCTTGCGGGAAATTAAGTTTTTTCTGATTCGAGTCTCTGAGCAAGCTCCAGAGGGACTCAATCAGTCGGTGATTGATTTGATTTCTTTTGGCAGTGATTTAGAAGGCGCCGCGGATATTATCGATCACACGATTGTTGAATTGGCGCGAAAGCTGCATCGGCAGCGACTTGAACTTGCTCCTGAGTCAAAAGAAGATCTCATGGGACTTCATAAGAGTACCCTGCGAGCCATCACTCTGGTATTGGGTTGCTTTCAAACGGAAGATGTTGAGCTTGCCGAGAGTTTGACTGATTTAAAACATGATATTCGTGATTTAGAGAAGCGGATTCGCGAAGCGTATATCATGCGCCTGGGTGAGGGTTATAAGGAAAGTGTGGCGGCAAGCACGGTTTATCTCGAAGTTTTGGCGGCTTATTTGCAAATCGTGGAGATTCTATCACGCCAGGCGCGCCGGGTCCGAAAACTCAAGGAAAGCACCGAGAGTGCAACGGCCACAGCGGCGTTGAAAAAATCCTAACCGCGACAGATCGTCGCATGTGAAAAAACAATCTCTATTCCTTCACCAGCCTAAAAGGCGTTCGGGGAGTTATTCTCGCATTATAATGCGGGTGAGGTAGATGGTGGCAGAGGATTTTCCGAAAATTTCAGATTATGGGCTCATTGGAAACGGACGAAGCGCTGCCCTCGTAGCGAATACCGGCGCTATCGAATGGTGTTGTTTTCCGCAATTCGATTCAGTGAAACCCTTTGTGAAATTTGGAACGAACCAGATGATGGTATCTGGGAAGTGCGTTCCGGACGCGCACATCATACCCACTCAAAAGTTTTGGCCCTTATCGGATTGGATCGTTTGATTCGCATGTGTCATCACTACAAGTGGAAGGCGCCGCTCGATAAGTACCAGAAGGTGATCGCACAAATCCGCACAGCTGTTGAAACCCATGGATTCAATCAGGAGCTCGGTGCTTATACGAAAGTTTTTTCGGGACATGAGCTCGACGCCAGTCTTTTAGCGATGCCCTTACTGGGTTACTGTTCTGCTTCTTCCGTGAGGATGGTTAGTACACGCAAGGCCATTCTTCGGACGCTTTCTGAAAACGGATTGATTTATCGCTATCGGGACGGTGACGGTCTCAGTGGCCAAGAGGGGGCCTTTGGTATCTGCAGCTTTTGGATGGTCGAGGCCATGGCCAAGGCGGGCGAGTGGAACCAGGCAGAGCAATGGTTTGAGTCACTATTAGCGCGCAGTAATCAAGTCGGCCTGTGGCCCGAGGAAATTGGCGCGCAGACCAATCAGTTCTTGGGAAATTATCCGCAGGCCTTTACCCATATCGGATTAATTAATGCGGCCCTGACTTTGAGTCATACTCAACAAGGACAATTTCAATGAACATGATGAGCGGAGTATTTTGGGGCTTTGCGGGGACGATTTTACTCACGACTCTTTTGAGTGGCAGTCGCGCACTTGGATTGACTCGAATGGATATTCCTTATCTGGTCGGAGCCATTTTTACACCCAATCGCGATAAAGCGAAAGTCATAGGATTTTTAGTACATGTCACTAATGGCTGGTTGTTTGGATTTGTTTATATAATGGCCTTTAAACTAGCGGGGATGCAAAACTGGTGGTTTGGGGCATTGATTGGACTCGTGCACGCTGCATTTTTACTGCTGGTTGGAATGAATATCTTGCCGAGCCTGCATCCCAGAATGGCAAATGAATTTAGTGGACCTGATCCAACAAGGCAGCTTGAACCGCCCGGTTTTCTTGCACTCAATTACGGAAGAGGCACACCGATTGCCACATTTTTAGCGCACATTATTTATGGAGCGGTCTTAGGTCTGTTTTATAAGTAAAAGTGAAGCGCCTTCAAAACTGATTCGAAGGCGCAGTAAGAAAAATCTGAGTAACTACTGAGCAACTACTGAGCAACTACTGAGTAACTACTGTGAATCGCCAGGCAAAACGTTTTGCGGAATATCGCTAAATCCAGACACACCCGATTTATTAAAATCAATCACCCATGAACGATCGAAGGTGTTGCCATCCCAAGCCTCTGGTTGAGGAGTGACTCCGAACGCTGACGCGATATCAGCTAAATCTGCATGACTCCAGCAAACTAAAACCATTTTGCCGTCATAATGAGGGTCTTGAAGAACGGCCGCGGCCATTTCAGCACCTTGGCTCCTGTCAAATTCCGTATGCAGTTGAAGGCCCAAAGCTTGGGCCACTGGGGTGACAGTTTGGATGCTTCGAACCGAGCCACTGCCGTTGACTGGAGCGCCGGCATAAATCGCAACTGGCGTACCAAAATGTAAAACAGCGGGATTGGTTTTAAAGTAGGCCACTAAAGCTTGCGCACGTTGTTGACCTTTTTGCGACAATTCTCCATTGCCAGCTTTTTCAGCGTGGCGAATCAATATAACCTGCGCTGGCAGCGCCATCACCGCAAATGAAAAAATCAGCAAAATCGTGACTAAAAATGAGCGCAAAAAAGTAGCCATGAATCCCCCCTCAGGAATGTGTGCTATTTGTATGCTCAGCAGATCACCGAATATGCCCGAGAGTTGCAAACAAAAACGTGGCGCATTACAAAGCATAATAAAAAACCAACCGTTTCATTAGAAAATTGTTATTTGAAGCCAATGAAGTTTTCTGTGATTAAAAAATCTGTGAAATAAACGATCAGTATAGAAGCTAGTCCTTGCCGCGACTCGATCCGACGACAAATCCGCGGCGCAAAAACGTCAAGCCGACGCGCTGCAAGGACTAGTGGTGGCATCTTTGGCGAAATCCCCACCCCACCTCACTTCAGTTCGAATCAGTCGCTGATGAGAATCTCAATCTTAGGAAATCGCCAATTCAAGTCCGACGTGTAGTAAATGATAAAATGAAGGCCTTCATAACTCAAGTTTTCGTAATGGGTCCCAAAACTAAAAGTTTGGTTATCTTTCTATACGCCAAGGCATATGAATTCCAAAGTGGGAATCGATCACCGGAGGCTGGGTTGATTATTGATCTTTTTTTACTTTCAGCGTTTACTCACCGCCACGCAAAGTTTTAGCCAGAGGGAGCTCGAATGAGTCAGACGGTGCGTCGCGACCGTACGTGGCGTGAGTTATTTTTAGATCCCGCGATTTTTTCCTGGTCGATGTATGATTGGGCGAATCGGTCGTTTGCCACGACGGTCATGGCTGGATTTTTTCCGGTATTTTTTAAACAGTTCTGGAGTGTCGGCCAGAATGTCAATGTCAGTACCTATCAATTAGGCAATGCTAATGCGCTCTCGAGCGCTTTTCTAGCGGTGCTTTCGCCGATACTTGGTGCCGTGGCCGATCAATCTTCGGCCAGAAAACGCCTGTTATTAGCCTTCGGGTTTCTTGGTCTCTTAGCGACGGCTTCTTTGAGCTTAGTGGCCAAGGGTGAATGGCAGACCGCCGTTCTCTTGTACGTTATTGCGTCGATCGGTTTTGCGGGCACCAACGGGTTTCACGATGCGCTGATCGTAACAGTTGCCCGCCCGCGCGAGTTGGCTCATGTTTCAGCGCTTGGCTTTGCTTTCGGATATTTGGGCGGAGGGCTGCTTTTTGCACTGAATGTCTTTATGACGTTAAAACCAAACTTGTTTTATCTCCGCGATGCTACACAAGCTGTACAAGTTTCTTTCATCATGGTGGCTTTGTGGTGGGCGATTTTTTCTGTGCCCATTATTTTCTTGGTTCACGAACCAAAAAAAGAGAATCGGACGATCAGACTTGTAGACCTCTCCCTAAAAGCTTTTGTACAGGTCGGTGAAACCCTCAAGGATTTACGTCGGCATAGAAACCTCGTGCTTTTTTTAGCAGCCTATTTTTTCTACATTGATGGTGTTGGCACGATCATGCGTATGGCGGTTGATTACGGATTGTCACTTGGGTTTTCCAGTCAGCATCTAATTGCCGCTTTATTAATGACGCAATTTATTGCCTTTCCCGCGGCGATTGGTTACGGGCACCTTTCAAAAAAAATCGGTACAAAAATCAGCCTGCAACTGGCAATCGCAGCCTATGTGGCCGTCACCATTTTCGCCTATTATTTCCATAGTTCTTGGCAATTTTATGTCGTGGCGCTAGTCATTGGTTTGTTTCAAGGCGGAATTCAAGCGCTGAGCCGATCGGTTTTTGCGGCCATGATCCCGGAAAGTAAATCTGGAGAGTTTTTTGGTTTTTTTAATATGCTCGGTCGGTTTTCAGCGATTTTAGGTCCGGTTTTGATGGGCTGGGTTTCACTCTTTACTGGAAACTCGCGCATTTCGATCTTAAGTCTAATCTTACTTTTTGCGATTGGTTCCGGAATACTTGCCTTTGTGTCTTTGGATGTTTAGAAGGGCAGTGTGAGATTGAGACATTCTGACATCGTTACACATCGTTCGAGAGAGTGGCGGGATTACAAGGCGCCTCACCACAGAGAAATAAAATGACTGGCGCACTTTTGCTTACGGCCCAGTCGGAGCGGGCATAAAATCTCTGTTTAAAGGTTCGATTGTCAGATGGATCCTGATGATTCAGCGTCTGATTAAAGTAATCAGTGATGTCGGCTTTGGCCTGATTGGGGGCGAAGCAAAGTTGCAGGCCGATGAAAATCACAATGCTAAAGAGAGACCGATTCATTTTTGCGCTCATTTCCGAAAAAATGTTGGACAAGCCGAATCGCAAGGATGTAGACCGGCTATTTTTGAAATCAGAATTGGATAAAGAAAAAGGAGTGCCCAGCAGGCAAACAATTTAAACCGCCTTGGCGGAAAATTCGAGCCGTAAAATGTCGTTCTTAATTGGCTTCGTGCAAAAGACGGCATGCCGATCGCATTTAGCCAAGACGACCCCGAACCTCGCGGTTGTGATGAAAGGTGCTTACGGAGAATTCACCTGACTGTTTCTTCTTTCGCTTTCGGCCCAAAGCGATCAACTGTTGCCTGATTAAAAGATGCTCAGCCACCAACGAACTTCGGCCACCGCGGCGCAAATTCTCTGAGATAACGCCGCTTCAGTAATCACTGAAATAAAATATTTATCACTCCGAGTGGCGAAAAACTTGTCGACGCCGGAGAAACAGCCAGTCGCAAAGGCTGGCTGAAACTTTCGCTGAAGATATGCCGGCGATTGTAATTATAGTAAAAACTCACTTGCCCATTGTTGATCGAAAACTGAAACACCGCGATCGCCGTGATGGTTTCTGCCGGTAAAGACGTATACACCGAGGCGCCTCGTAAATTCAGAGACCAGACACCCTGGTTTTGCACCCATTCAAAGATGCAGGTGGGGCTTGAGAGCAAATCACTTGCGGCAAACAGGCACACGCTCGCTCGATTGTTGCCGTCACTGGCGACCAAACCGCCGCTATAGCCAATGGAGTATTGAAAACTGATACTTT
>JAYVXN010000134.1:0-2190 GCA_043785085.1 Bdellovibrionales bacterium
GCAAAACGTTTGAGAAAATCGCGGTAGGCGCCAAGCCGCGGCCATGCGCCCAAGGCATGTGCACCAATTCCCAATTCCCACACATCCAAAGCCAGATCCAAAGCCAGATCCAAAGTCTGAGCCCTTCTGGCTAGCGGTGAATCCGGCAGAGCCAGAAACGACACCCGATGCCCCAGCTGTTTTTGCCCGAAGGCTAAATTCAAGGCATACTGCTCAAGACCAGAAAAGCCCGGGAGCGGACAAACATGCAAAATCTCAAGCGGCTCGCTCACCTCTTTGCCTCAAAAAAGTCGGTGATGGCCGTCACCACCCGATCCACTTCTTGAAGATCCGGAAATAGCGGCAACCGCAGCAGACAGTCTGCTAGATGATCGGTGTTGGTGAGCGGTTGATTGAAGCGGCCATATTTTTGACCAGCCGGTGATGTATGTAGCGGGATATAATGAAATGTCGGTTGAATCCCCTGCTTTTTGAGAGTGTCAATTAACTGCGTGCGCATTTCAAGATTCGGTAATTGTATAAAATAAATGTGACCATTGCCTTTGGCATAATCTGGAACAACCGGACGGCGGAGATAACCCTTTTGTTCAAGTGGGGCTAAACCGTGATGATAGGCCTGCCAAATATGTAAACGCTTTTGACCGATAGACTCTGCTTCTTCCAATTGCGCGAGCAAAACTGCGGCCAGCAAATCACTTGGCAAATACGAAGAACCCAAATCGACCCAAGTGTATTTGTCCACTTGGCCGCGAAAAAACTGGCTGCGATTGGTCCCCTTCTCACGAATGATTTCCGCGCGCTCAATAAAGCGCTCATCATTCACCAAAAGTGCGCCGCCCTCACCGGAAACAATATTTTTAGTCTCATGAAAACTCAAAGCGGCTAAATGGCCAATGCTGCCGAGCTTGCGTCCTTTGTAGGTCGACAAAATCGCTTGGGCTGCATCTTCGACCACAAAGATCTGCTGAGGTGCCGCCAGCTTTATGATGGCATCCATATCGCAAGAAATGCCGGCGTAGTGCACGACAAAAATGGCGCGCGTTTTTGTCGTAATAGCTTCTGCTACTGCCGTGACATCCATATTCATTGTACCCGGTTCACAATCAACGAACACGCACGTGGCGCCTCGGAGCGCAATCGCATTGGCTGTCGAACAAAATGTATAAGACGGCAAAATCACTTCATCGCCTGATTTCAAATCCAAAAGAAGAGCCGCCATTTCCAGGGCAGCGGTACAAGAATGTGTCAGCAAAGCTTTTTTGACGCCGAGATGGGCTTCAAGCCATAGATTGCAACGTTTCGTAAAACTGCCATCGCCCGCAAGTTTGCGTGAAGCCAGTGCCTCTTGCAAATAGACCAGCTCACGGCCGGTCACATGGGCCAGGTTAAATGGAATGCCTGAGTTTGACATTTAAAAATATCCCTTTATGGTTAACCTGAAACCTATCATTAACTTTGGCCGCAGTTAAGGCCCATTGTCGAGACATTGTCGAGATATGACCAATCCACAGTTAGGTACGAAAATTTGGGATCAAGCAGCAGACTTTCGTCGGGTCGCCTGGATACGCATGGGTGCTTTGGGCGATTTGCTGGTCGGCACGGCCTCACTTTTTGAAACCTATCAACGTTGCAGCGCCGCAGAAATCACTGTGATTGGCCCGAGTCTTTGGCTGCAACTCCTGAGTCCGCTGCAGTTTCCGCGAATTAAAGAGGTTTTTGTCGTCGCCCCGAAGCAAACAAGAGGCGAGGTATTCACTGCGACTGACGGGCAATGGCAAAAGCAGAAAACGATGGAGTTAAAGACGTATCTCAGAGGAGTTGAATTGTGTGTCAACACTCATGTGGATTCGTTTCGCTATGCGTGGCCGGCCTTTCAAGCGCGCGTGCCGATTCGCGTCGGCTCAGGCCCATGGCCGGCCGGGGAGATGCTCTATACGCATCATTCACCCTGGCTCGGTAAAGACCCCTTGATTCATGAACGTGATCGCGCCCTCTTTTTGCTCGACGCTCCACCTAGACACGTTTGCCATTGGCCCCAGTCGACACTTGCCAGACAGAAGCAGATTCCAGATTTTTTGCAAAACAGTCCGACCGTGCAAGCTTGGCACTCTCGGCGTGGTCTCCCCGTCCTGAAAACGGCTGAGCCAAGAACTTTTGAAAAATTAATGGGCTTTAAGGAAAAGGATTTTC
>JAYVXN010000135.1:0-7309 GCA_043785085.1 Bdellovibrionales bacterium
GTAAAAAGCTGGTTATTTGCAGCACCGATTTTGCTCACGTTGATGGGCCTGAAGCCGCCATGGCCGCTCGTGGTCATGACCGCCCTAGCGATGGGCGGAGCAAAAATTTTCTTTCAGCTCATGGGCATGTACCATCGTAGTAATTTTGTTTGGGCCACCTATTTAGGTGTTATTGCGTTAGCTTTAGCCGTTCATTTTGAACGCATGGAAATCTACAATCTGATGCCGATGATGTTTCTGGGCGCGATTTGCCTGATTCCGATTATGCGCAATTCGGCCAAACAAATGATCCAATACATCGCTTTGACATTAATG
The DNA here is from genome assembly GCA_043785085.1 of Bdellovibrionales bacterium. Lineage (GTDB taxonomy): Bacteria > Bdellovibrionota > Bdellovibrionia > Bdellovibrionales > JAMPXM01 > JAYVXN01. The sequence goes on from JAYVXN010000135.1 coordinate 316, forward strand.
GGCTTTTGTTTTCTCGGCTGGAGCTTCATGCATCTTGGCTGGATTTGGTCGCTCGACAAGGGCCCCTTCATGGCGATTTACATTATTCTTCTGACCGAAACATGCGATAATATCTACCTCATGCTGAGTCGCCAAATCGGCCATATTAAACTCTTCTCACGCATCACACCGCGCCGAACCCTCGAAGCATTTTTGATCGCCATTGCTTTTACTTTGTTTCTTGCTTGGGCGATGCGCCACTTGTTGCCGGTACGCTCTGAACCTTACTGGATTGCCTCGGGTTTAGTGGCCGCATTGGGCGGTAGCCTCGGCGACTTAGTTCTGTCCGTGGTTCGTCGCGATTTAGGCATCAAAGACGTCGGCGTTTTTATCTTAGGACGGGGCGATCTGCTGACCATTATGGATCGATTAATCTTTGTCGCGCCGATTTTCTATTATACAATGTGGGCTCTGCAAAAAGGCTATATTTAGGACGACGTATGAAGGATTGGGATTATGATAATGAGCAATGGACGAAACTTCCGTCTCATTTAAAACATTTGCCCTTGTTCACACGCCACTATGACCTCGCCAGTGTTTTTATCCGCGCCTTGTGGTGGGTGATTTTAAAACACCTTTGTTTTGGACTCTATATTCGTCTAAAGGTAAAAGGTGACTTTCACGAAGTTCATAAAAATTATCCAAAATTGCTGATAATTTCAAATCACTCAAGCCACTTGGATGCGACGGCGATTGCCGCCGCGATTCCTTTTCGTTATTGGCTTGATTTGTACATTGCAGCGGCCAAGGACTACTTTTTTTCGAATATGCTCTTCACTTTTTTTTCCAAGCACTGCCTGGGTGCAATTCCGATTGACCGAAAAGACCGCAAGGGTGAAGCCGTTGAACTCTGCCTCAACCTGCTCAAAAATCTCGATAAGATTTGGCTGATCATTTTTCCAGAAGGCACGCGCTCAACGGATGGATATATTCATGAGTTCAAACGTGGCGTCAGTTTGTTTTCCGAACGCACGACAACTCCCCTGCTCTTTATTTATCTCGATGGCTCGACCGAGCTGTGGCCAAAGGGTCGTACCCTGCCTATGCCTGGAAAATTGATTTTGCATGTCGGCCCCGTTCATCCCCCAGCGCCGATTGAAGAGATTTACACGCACTATTGTGAATGGGTGATAAAGATAAATCCGAACGCTATCCGCCGCGAAGAAATGCCAGCGAGCCTCGCTTAGGCTGTCTCAATTTGACTATCTAAATTCGATCTTTAGATTCGCCAGGACCAAGGTCGCCAGACTCGACTAATTGTCAAGAAGTTGTCAGGCACTTGTAAGGGTCTTTTGTTTGAAACCCCGCACCAATTTGACCCGCTTTACGATAATCTGAATGCCATAGGTTATTGATTTGGCTACCGAAAGAGGAATAAATGGATTTAGCTGAACGACGTAAAGCGTTCGGGCGTTGGCTTTGTGAGACTCGTAAACAAACCCGCATTACACAATCGGACCTGGCCCATGCTCTAGGTTATGATTCATCCCAACTGATTTCAAATATTGAGCGCGGTGTTTCGCTTCTCCCCAGTAAACGCTTGCCAGAATTTGCCCGCGCCCTCGGCTGTTCACTGATTGAAATGGAAGTCCGCTACTTTCAGTACTCGGCACGCAACACTTCTGAGAGTCGAATGCCAGATCTTTTACTGAAATATTTGCCACTGATTGCCTGCGAACGGGGTCCTGGGCTGAGCCAGTTTTGCAGATCGGCAAACACAGGGATCACTTCCCAATTCCGATTGCTTTCACTATAATCTGATGAACCAATACGACTAGGAATTGCAAATGGACAAATGCATCAATGACGTTGTTGTCGAAGTGGCAACGGTGAATGGTAGTGGCAGCCAAAGTTCAAATAATATTATTTTAAAATCGATTTTTCGCATGGGCATACCCGTCGGCGGAAAAAACCTCTTCCCATCGAATATTGCTGGCCTTCCGACGTGGTTCACAATTCGTGTCAATAAATCCGGTTATGTTGCGCGCCGAGTAGAAGTGGACGTACTGGTGGCGATGAATCTACAAACCGTCGCTGAGGACATTAAGAAAGTTAAAGACGGCGGAGTTTTCATCTACAACTCAGACTTAAAATTCGATCCGGTGTTGTTGCGAAAAGACGTGACCAATATTGGCGTCAACTTCCGCGAACTCGTTGATCAAGTGACGGATGCGATCAAATTAAAAAAACTTCTTCTCAACATGCTCTATGTTGGAGTTTTGGCTGAATTGCTGCAGATCGATCAGGACTGCTTGAGTAGCACCGTGAGCGATATGTTTAAAGGCAAAGCCGCGGTCGTCGAATCAAATCTCAAAGCCATTGCGGCTGGTCGACAGTACGTGAAAGAAAAAGTCTCGATTGAATTCCCGTTTACTCTCAAAAAGATGAATGAAAACCAGGGTAAGATTCTGATTGAAGGCAATACCGCAGCGGCCATCGGTCTGGTTTTCGGCGGCTGCACCTTTCTTTCTTGGTATCCAATTACGCCCAGTAGTTCACTCGCCGAGCATTTTATTCAGTTCGCTGAAAAATACCGTAAAGACGCTCACGGCAAAAACACCTTTGCCGTCGTGCAAGCTGAAGATGAATTGGCCGCGATCACCATGGTGACCGGTGCCGGCTGGGCCGGGGCTCGTGCCATGACCGCAACCTCAGGCCCCGGTGTTTCTCTGATGGGCGAAGCGGCCGGTCTTCTCTACTACGCTGAAATTCCAGCGGTGATTTGGGATATTCAACGGGTCGGTCCGAGTACGGGAATGCCAACTCGAACCGCACAAGGTGACGTGATGCAGGCTTATACTCTTTCTCATGGCGACACAAAACACGTCGTGCTCTTGCCTGGAACAGCCGAAGAATGCTTTGAGTTTGGGCAGTCTGCATTTGATTTGGCTGAGCGTTTGCAAACTTTGATTTTGGTTTTAAGTGATTTGGATCTTGGCATGAATTTTTGGATGACCAATGAGTTTCAATATCCGATAAAGCCTTTTGATCGCGGCAAAGTGCTTAATGCTGAAGAGCTTGAGAAAATGTCGAGCTATCAACGCTATGCCGATGTCGATGGCGATGCCATTCCGTACCGCACACTTCCTGGCACGAAGAGCGACAAGGCCGCCTTTCTGACTCGTGGCTCAGGTCACAACGAATCCGCTCAGTACACCGAAAGCAGTCCGCAATACCAGGTGGTTTTGGATCGTATTGCCCGCAAGCACAACACTGCTCGCAAGCTTGTTCCCAAGCCGATTGTTGACCTTTTGAGCGGCGCTAAAATCGGCATCATTGCCTACGGGTCCTCGCACGGACCAATGCAAGAAGCGCGCGATATTTTAAGTCAGCATGGGATTCCATGCAACTACTTGCGCCTTCGCGCCTTACCACTGAGCGAAGAGGTTGAGGCATTCATTGCCCAAAATGATCGTGTCTACGTCGTTGAACAAAATCGTGACGGACAACTTTTGGATTTATTGCGCTCGGAATTATTTGCGCATTCTCTGAAATTTCGTTCGGTTCGCCATTATGACGGTCTACCACTGCATGCAATCGCCATTGTTCAGCCGATTCTCCAATTAGAATCTGGAAAAGCTTGGGCCACAAATATCGTCAAAATCGATGAGGCAAAAATATGAGCACCACACCCGCCGCCGACAATCGCATTGGACTGTCTCGCACCGATTATCAAGGTGGTAAATCCACTTTATGTACCGGTTGCGGCCATGATAGCATCACTCAGCATATCATTACTGCTTTTTTCCAAAGCGGAATTTCGCCCTATGATGTGGCGAAGATGTCGGGCATCGGCTGCTCCAGTAAGACTCCGGGATACTGGCTCTCGAAAGCCTCAGGTCTGAATTCAATTCACGGGCGCATGGCTCCTTGTGCGACTGGCGCCAAAGTCGCCAATCACCGCTTGGTTTCGATGGGTGTTTCGGGTGACGGCGATACGGCGAGCATTGGTCTTACGGGTTTTGTGCACCTCCTGCGTCGTAATCTGCCCATGGTTTACTTGGTCGCTAATAACGGAGTTTATGGCCTCACCAAAGGTCAGTTTTCGGCAACTGCTGATTTTCAAAGCAAGCAAAAATCAGGAGCCGTTAATCCGTTTCAGGGAATTGACCTTTGTTCGATGGCGATTGATGTCGGCTGCAGTTTTGTCGCACGCTCTTTTTCTGGCGATGCCAAGCAACTAGTGCCGCTCATTCAAGCGGCGTTCAAACATAAGGGCACCGCCTTTATTGATGTCATTTCTCCTTGTGTCACGTTTGCCAATCACGAAGGCTCGACCAAAAGCTATAACTCAGTCAAAGAACACGCCACCGCCCTGCAAGAACTCGGCTTTGTGCATGCGTTTGAAGAAAAAACCGTCGACTATGCCGAAGGCAGTACGCAGTCTGTAGAAATGGAAGATGGTTCGACTCTTCTTTTGCGCAAGCTCGATCCGCGTCAGCACGATATCAAAGACGCCGCTGGCACCATGTCCATGCTTCGCGAATCACGCACCAAGGGCGAAATTCTCACTGGATTGTTTTATCTCAATGAGTCCTCTGGCACGCTTCTCGATACACTCAACCTGTGTGACACCCCACTCGCCATGTTGAGCGAAAAAGAAGCCCGTCCTCCGGAGTCGGCGTTGCAAGCGATCATGTCAGGATATCGATAAGGCGAAACTGAGCCGCAGCAAGGGACTGCCCGGAAATTGACGGCGTCACAATTCTAGTGAATGATGAAGCCTGACCGACGCGCTGACTACCGCGATGAGGAGAATGCTAAATGCCGCCCGAAAAATTTTCCATGAATCTGACTTCGATTCAAAAGACCTATCGACGAGCCTCGGGACGCTACAATCTTTATTTTGGCCGACTCTTTCATCCCGGCCGAAAAACCGTTGTTGATCTGCTCGAAAGCAAGCCAGGTGACCGAATCTTAGAAGTCGGAGTGGGCACTGGCCTTTCTCTGCCACTTTATTCGACAGAAGTGAAGGTCACCGGCATTGATATTTCACCTGAAATGTTGGCCAAAGCTCAGGCCTTAGTTAAAGAAGATGATCTGAAACATGTTGAAGCCTTGCATGTCATGAATGCCGAAGAAATGGCTTTTAAGGATAATTCTTTTGATTCCGTCATCGCCATGTATGTCGCAACAGTCGTGCCCAGTCCGAAGAAGTTTGTCGAAGAAATGCGCCGCGTGTGCAAACCGGGCGGACGCATTGTCATCCTCAATCACTTTGCCGACCCGAAAACCATCGCCGGAAAAGCCGCATCGATGCTTGCGCCCTTTTCGCAGTATCTCGGTTGGCGGCCACATCTCACGCTTGCTGATTTTCAGGAACAAACAGGCTTGCAGTATTCGCGCAAGATTCGCATCAATGTTTTCAATATGTGGACGATATTGGTCGTTGAGAATCAGAAGTAGCCCCTTAAGGACCTGTGACGAAATAACTTAGACATTTCGTTACAGGTCCTAAGCCTTCGCGCGCGTCGTACAATGCATGAGAAACTCTTCTCGGGTCGCTTGATTAAGCTTAAAGTCACCACGCAAGTCTGTCGTGATCGTCGTGCTGTGCGAATCCTGCACGCCTCGTGAGACCACACAATAATGTTTGGCATTGATATGAACCGCCACATGCTCTGTCTCAAGAACATAGACGAGGCATTCTGCAATTTGCTTGGTGAGACGTTCTTGCACTTGCGGACGTCGGGCAAAATAATCGGCAATGCGATTGATTTTTGAGAGACCAATGACTTTTTTGTTCGGAATATAGGCAATGGTCGCAACGCCATCAATGGTGACGAAATGATGTTCGCAGGTCGACAGAACACTGATATCGCGCACCACAATCATCTGATCGTATTGCATTTCATTTTCAATCGCAGTCACCTTTGGAAAATTCTCGGGTTTTAAGCCTTTGAAAATTTCATTCACGTACATGCGGGCAATGCGCTGGGGGCTTTCGCGCAGACTGTCATTACTGAGATCCATGCCCAAAGTGGTGAGAATTTCGGTAAAGTTTTTGGTGATGAGCTCGATTTTCTGCTCATCATTCAAGCCATTTTCAATGGTGGGGGTCGCTGGCACCTTATTTAAAATATCCGACCAGCAATAATCAAAGCGCTTTGTCATCATCTCATCCCTTTCAAGCTCTATTGCTCTCATCCTCGAAGCGGAGTAGAATTCTCGGCAACAGGGAGGCGCCTCATGCAAGTCACTTCAACTCAGCTGCAAATCGGTCCTTATGAGCTTAAACCCGTTCCAACTGGAATCTTCGGGCTCGATGGAGGCGCGATGTTCGGTACGGTTCCTAAGGTTTTATGGGAGAAAACCAATCCCCCCGATGACCATAACCGTATTCAAATGGAAGCTCGCGCACTGCTCTTAAAAGGTGAAAAGCACAAGGTGTTGATAGACTGCGGCGTCGGCGGAGACTTTATCGAAAAATACGGTGAAAAGCTAGGACCGAAATTCGCGGAGATGTATGCTGTCGATCGAACCTCTACTTCAATGGAGCGCTCCCTCGCTGCGGCCGGCCTCAAACCGACGGATATCACCGATGTGATCCTCACGCACCTGCATTTTGACCATGCGGGCGGCGCCACGAAAGCAGAGGGCGGCCGCTTGGTGCCGAGCTTTCCGAACGCACGCTATTATGTGCAAGAGGCCAATTTAGAAACAGCGCGCCAGCCGAATATTCGCGAAAAGGCCTCGTACTTTACGGCGAACTTTCAACCCTTAATTGATGCCGGCGTCCTCACCGTTTTAAGAGGCCCAATTGAAAATCTATTGCCTGGGATATCTGTGCAAGTGACCAATGGCCATACCCAAGGTCAGCAAATTGTGCGCGTCAGTGATGGCCAGAAAACTCTGGTCTATTGTGGCGATCTGATTCCGACGAGCACGCATATTCGCTTAGCGTGGGTGATGGGCTATGATTTGGACCCCCTCCTGTTAATCGACGAAAAACGAG
>JAYVXN010000136.1:0-21579 GCA_043785085.1 Bdellovibrionales bacterium
GACCACTCGAGAGGATTTGCAAAAACAACTTCTCGCAGAGCAAGTCGCAACGGAAATCATTCCGCAGATTCCGGATGGCCTGAAGTTAAGCGAAAGAAAAAACCTGTTTTCACATCAAAGCTTTCAGCTCGGCTTATTTGAAATGCAAGACGGCGCCAGCCAACAGGTGGCGCCCCTTTTAGCACCCGAGCCTGGACACCGCGTGATTGACGGTTGCGCAGGAGCCGGTGGCAAAACCCTGCACTTAGCAGCACTCATGCGTAACAAAGGTAAAATTATCGCACTCGATATATACGACCGCAAACTGCAAGAGCTGCGCAAACGTTCAGCCCGGGCGGGCTGTGATATCATTGAGGTTAAGCTCATTGATTCAAACAAAGTCATTAAGCGCCTGGAAAAATCAGCCGATCGCGTACTTTTGGATGTGCCCTGCTCGGGGCTCGGCGTACTCAGACGCAATCCCGATACCAAATGGAAGCTCACACCTGAGGAGATTTTGCGCCTTAATGAATTGCAGAGTTTTATTTTGAGTTCTTACTCAGAGATGTGCAAACCCGGCGGTCGGCTGGTATACGCCACCTGTAGCATTCTCCCATCAGAAAATGAAAAACAGGTGGAAAAATTTCTCAATGAACAACCAGGCTGGAAACTCATTGAAGAGAAAAAGTTTTTCCCAGGTGAATACGGCTTTGACGGATTTTACGCCGCAGCCCTTGAACGCGCTAACCGCTGACACCCTGTTGTTTTAAGGCGCGATAGAATACATCGATGACCTGCATGGCCGGATCTTTATCGCGAAAGTAGTAATTCACATTCATGGTGTATTTGAAGTCTGTCACTTCGACATTCATCATGCGGCCCATGCGCACTTGCTTACGGATACTGTGCGAAGGTAAGAACCCCCAACCGAGACCAGATTCGATCACCCGCTTAAGCGTGCCGACGTTATTGCTCTCAAATACTGGCTTTAATTTCAACCCGTGTTTATCAACTTCCGTCTTAAAAGCTTTTTCGAAACCCGAAAGACGTTCAGTTAAACGAATGAAGGGTTTTGAAGCGAGATCTTTAATTGAAATACTTGCCGGCACACCCGACTCACGTCCTGATGCCACCAGCCACATTTCATCTTTGAGAAGTGGCCGGCAATCGAGCCCCTCTGACGGTTGACCATATTCTTGCGCCACTTCCGGAAGCACAGCCGCATCCAATTCACCGGTTTGCAGAGCGCGGAGCACGTCCGTGCCTTCTTGGTAATTCAATTGAATGCTGATTTTATTATTATGCTTTAAAAATGAAGCGGTGGCCGGACTGAGGAGCTGCAGTCCGAGCGAATTCAAAGTGCCGATGCGCAAAGTACCTTCAATGCCTTCGCCCATTGTTTGAATGGCAATTTGCGCTTGCTGAGTCAGAGAGATGATTTTTTTTGCGTACTCATAAAGCAGCTGGCCTTGGGTCGTTGGTCGAGCGGTGCGTACCCCCCGATCAAGAAGGTTCACGCCAAGCTCTTCCTCGAGATTGCGAATCTGTTGGCTGACGGCCGGCTGGGTGAGATAAAGCTTCTCCGCTGCCGCAGTCATACTCCCCTCAGAGATGACCGTCGAGAATGTAATAAGCTGTTGTAAATTCATGATCCCCCCGAATTCGTTACCAATAAATAGGTCAATTTGCCCTTAAAATCCATAAAAAAATCTTATAATGCCGGGTGAACGTCTCAACTTGAAGCGCCATTAATTGAAACGCATCATTTTCAAACGAAGCCTGTAAAAATGTTTTAGACTTATTTCAGACAGACCAAAAGCTTTGACCGCATTTTGTCGATGAGGACGGTATGCTAGGTAAATTTGCTTATTTGTGGCAGCAAGCATTGATTTCGGTAGTAACAGGATTTCTTTGCCTGACGACCGCACATGCCCGAATTTTTCAAAACTCCTATGTCAGTTTTCAGCTTCCGGATAAATGGTCTTGTGAACTCAGCGGCACTGAATTTGTCTGCCGCAATAACGTCAATCCCAAAGACGCAAGAGAGGCCATTATCATCCTCACCGCAAAAGAAGTCGGCCCGACCGACAGTCTTCAACAATATGAAAGCCATTTAAAAACACCGAAAGTCATTGCCAGTCGCAGCGGGCAGTCGATGCAATCGGAAGTCAAAAAAGTTGAAATTCGCAACATCGCCAACCACCCTTGGGTGGACGGCTTGCAATTGAGCAGTGAAATTCCGAATTACCTGACCCGGTATTTGGCGACGGTGAAAGACGGTATCGCAATTCTCGTCACCTTCTCAGCGCATAAGCTTTATTACACGAAATATGGCCAGGACTTTTTCAATGCGATCGCTAGTCTGAGGGTGCTCACGACAGGCGCGGGCCATGGCGACGCAAATGATGCGCCTGTGATTCCGGGTGGCGATACCCTTGGAGCAGGCGGTCTTGAGAATGGCTCGGACGCACCTTCTGAAGAAGGCGTCGGCCAAGATAGCGGATCGACCTCAACAAGTATGATTTTGGCGCTAGCGGTGATCATTGGGGCTTTAGGAGTTTATCTGCTCGTGAAGAAGAAAAAGTGAGCGCAAAGCATGCGACGCGTCAAACAGTTTATCTTTAGGTAAAAACTTCAGAACGAAACCTAGACCTTACCAGTTTCGACTCATCACGCTATGATTAAGAACGAAAAGATTATTTCAGTTTAGTGAGGGACAAATGCAAGCAGCTCTCGAGACGCTTCATCGCCTTTATGCGTTTTATGACCAATTTAATTTGTCGATGACAGCATGGATCGCAATCGCTGTGATTTGCCTTGTCGCAATGTTATTTGCGGCGCGAGAATTACTCGGCTGGTTTTTTAAAATCGATGATTTGAAAAAGGACTTGGCCCGCCTGCATGAACTCTCGCAAAATCTTGAGAGTGAGATGCGCACCTTACAAGCCGTGATTTACAAAGACCGGCAAGTGACCGGGCCGACAGCGGCGGCGGCCAGTGTGCCGTCAGCAGACGTGGGTCCGACTTTGCTGGCAATAAAAGCCACTGAAAAGTCAGCGGCTTTTCCGATTACACATTAAATTCTATTCTAACGAAGCCGCAGATTTCAAATCGACCACACCAATCGGTTGCAGCTGCGGCAGGACCTCGGAACTCGAGTACACCAGCACCTTCAGATTTTTATCATCGAAATATTTCTTAATCGCTTTATTCACATCACTAGTTGAAATCTGCTCAATGCTCTTGAGGTAATCCGTGAGATAGGTGTCAGGAATACCGTAAAGGCGCAGCAGCAAAAGATTATAAGCCAACTTTTCTGCCGTCTCTATAGCCGCTGGAAAAACACCTTTCAGGTAACCCTTCGCACGATCAACTTCAGTTGACGTCACACCTTTTTCACGAAATTCACTGAGAACTTTCAGGGTTTCGCTGATGGTTTGTCCGACTGTTTGATTTTTTGTAAAAGTAGAAACTTCAAAAGGTCCGACATCGAGGCGCGCATCAAATCCTGAACTGATCGAGTAAGTTAAGCCGAGCTGCTTGCGCACTTTATCGACGAGACGACTTGCAAAGCCGCCACCGAGTACCGTATTGGCCACCCGCAAGGTCAGAAAATCCGGATTTGAGCGCTTAATTCCAGGCTCACCTAGCCGAATCTGTGATTGCACCATTCCTGGTTTATCAACCAAGCGAATCTGCACCCCATGGATGGCAGGTACTGCCGGAAAAGTCATGGGTGCGACATCGCGAGCCTGCCAAGGCGAAAAAGCCGTCTCGATTTTCTGCTGTAACTCTGGCGTGAATTTGCCAACCACCGCCAGAAAAGCATTGTTGGGGCGATAGGTCTTTAGGTAATGCTGAATAATGTGCTTTCGTTTAATACTTTCAATGCTTTTCAAATTGCCAGAGGCAGGTTTACCGTACGGATGTGAGGAGAATAGATAATCTTCCCAAACGGTGTCGGCAAAAGAATTGGCATTATCAATCTGCTTTTCAAGGTGCGCTAAAATTTGCTTGCGCACCCGATCCACTTCGTTTTCTGAAAATGACGGTTGCAACAAGATTTCGACCATTAAATTCAAAAGCTCCTCACCGTGCGTGGACAAAGTGCTCGCCGATGCCATCGTGTAATCATCACCGACAGAGGCATTGAAATCAGCGCCGAGTAAGGCCATGGCATCTGCTAATTTGGTCGCATCATGTTTGGCTGTACCCTTGTCCAATAGCTCGGCGACAAAGTTCGAAAGCCCGGGTGTCGTTTCCGGATCTTCAGCACTGCCGCTTTTCAACATTAAGTTATAGGTGATGTACGGAAGTGCCGCGTCCTCAACGTAGAGAATCTTGAGACCATTTGCCAGAGTTTGTTCATGATAGGGCCGCAAGTGATACTCTGATTTTGAATTATTGCTGGAGCGGGATACGGGCACGTCTGCTTTAGGGGCGGACTTTACGGCACTTGTTGCGGTCGGAGCTGATGAACAGCCAATCAATCCAGCAAGAGATAGAGTTGAAATAATTTTTGTCATGATCGGCTTCCTTTTTTCTTTTTCTTATCGACATTTTTCCCGCGAGGAACAACCGCCGCCTGAGCAGCTTTCATCGGCTGTAAGACCACAAGGCTGCTTTGACTTGGATCGAGATATTTTTGCGCCACGACCTTGATCTGTTCCGGAGTCACTTTCGCATAGCGCTCAAGATCCCGAAAAAGTTGTTCATAATCACTAAATAAAATTTCATTTAAAGCGAGCGCGCTGGCTTTTCCATAAATTGTTTTCAGTGAATCGACATAGCTTTTCATGGTTTGCATTTTTGCGGATTCGAGTTCGTCACTGCCCACTAATAAATTGCGCGGACGCCAGATTTCTCCATAGACAGCGCGCTGGGATTTATCAAAACTTGCTCCCGGCTTTAGCGAGACCAGAGCCTCAAACAAGCCTGAATCTTGCAAAGTTTCGTTATACGTTGCGGCACCGCTGGCCGTTTGATCTTTATAAACCAAGCGCTTGTAAAGGCGGCTGCTCGGGCTTCGACCCATGACATTGGCTAAAAGATCCAAAGCATACGAATCATCGGTACCCGCCTTTGGCGTGTGGTAGGCAATGGCAAAAGTGGTGTTTTGCACGTCTTTATTTAAAAACTGGCTGCGCGTTGCCGTTTGTGCGGGCTTCTCCGGAAGAACTTTTGTCGGGAAAACGGCTGGCTTCAATCGGCCATAGTATTTTTCAATTAATTTTTTGCTGTCACTGGGATTGATGTCGCCGGCGATCACGATGACGGCATTATTGGGAGCGTAGTAGGTTTTATAAAATTCCTGCGCTTTTTCCAGGGTGATATTTGAGATATCATCCATGTAGCCAATCACCGGCCAGCGATACGGGTGCACGCGAAAAACTGTTGAAAATAGCGCTTCATTCAAGACCCCGTTGGGATTGTTATCCACCCGGTAACGCCGTTCTTCTTTGACGACATCTTTTTCACTCGCCAGATTTTCTGGAGTGATTTGCAAATTCTCCATGCGATCAGACTCGATATCCATCACTAATTCGAGCTTTGCACTCGGCAGATTTTCATAGTAGCCGGTGTAGTCATGGGTCGTAAATGCATTGTTTGTCGCGCCGTTGGCCTGGAGAATAGTTTCCAGCTGGCCACCTTGATAGCGCTTAGCTCCTTTAAACATCATGTGTTCAAAAAGATGCGCAATTCCGGTAAAGCCAGGCTCTTCATATTTTGAGCCGACCCGAAACCAAGTGTGATAACTCACCAGAGGCGCCGTATGATCTTCGACCAAAAGCACGGTCAGGCCGTTAGCTAGCTTGTACTTTTCGACTGGAAAGCGAATTTGCGATCCAATGTCACCACTGGAGGGCGCCGGGCTCTCATTTTCCGCCGCTTGAGCAGGGATCTGAGGGCCGATCATAATAACCGATATCATTGCCAGAAAAAAAAGTGCTCGATACTGAATTCTCATAAGATCCTTCTTCGGAGAATTAATTTTTCAATTGAACAACCAAAACTGGTGCTCGGGTTTATGAGATATTGTTGTCTGGGGACGAATTGGATGTCAAATGCTGGACGGGAGTCTTCGGCTTATTGAACAATAAAGTCGCTAAAGTAGATATCTTTGACGACACCCTTTTTGAGCTGCTGATTAAGGGTCACGGCAATTTCATCTTTCAAAAACAGTTTTCCCTGAATCGTTTGCAAGTCATCAAAGCTTTTACGATTGAGAATGGTGACAATCGAATCCCGGGCCTCGGCCCCAGATTTAACCACTTCCTCAAAACCCTCGTCATCGAGCATTTCAAGAGTCATTTCAACTTTAATCACGCGACGCGGAGTCCCGGCGAGATTCACCACATACGGATCCATTGTAAACAAAATTGGCTCACTGTTTTCACCGTCTGCGTGTTCTTTGCGCATTTGTTCATAGGCGGCGGGTTCGCGAATCGAGGCTTGATGATAACCGAGTGTCGCTTTGTACATGAGAAAACAAGCGCCGCCGACGCCAGCCAAATCCGCCACCAATACGATCAGTGACAGCATTTTACCAAGGTCGAGTTTTTTGCCTGCTGGCTGACCTTCTTTTTTCTCTTCTGCCATTTTTCACTCCAAAGCTTAGCTTCTTATCGGACTAACGGCTAACTCCTTAAATAGAAATGCAGTTTTTGTTTGCGCATTTATGTCTAAGAATTAACCATGAAAAGCTGAGGCATGCCGACAGCTTAGTCTTGACAAGCTGGCGCCTGAGTCGGCGATAATAGAGGTCAGAGATCATATGGAATTCAGTGCAGCATTTCGAATAGCATTTACCTCGACACTACTCACCGCATCTAGTTTAGCTGCCGCGCCAGCGCGCGCCGCAGAAACGACTACGGCACCGACCACAGCGGCGCCATTGAGCGCTAAGCAAAAATCGGCTCAACATGAGACACAGCACGAGACACAGCACGAGACAAAGATTGAGAAAGCTCTCGAGCTTAAAGCACCCTCGGGCCTCTTGCAGCTCGGTGGCGGTAGCAATTATTTCTCGCCATTTGCCTTTGTCGTCGACAAAAAAGCCCGCATACTGAGTGTGTGGCAACAAGAATCTTCCGGTCTCGTGAAAGTCGCCGAGTATCCGGCTGATATGGGCAAAAACGAAGGTGATAAAACCTCCTCAGGTGACGCCAAAACTCCTGAAGGAATTTACTTCTTACAAACAAAACTTGAAGGCCCAGGGCTCGACTTTAGTCAGTATGGGCAACGCGCCTTCACGACTGACTATCCAAATTACTTTGATCGCCTCGAAGGAAAGACCGGCCACGGCATTTGGCTGCATGCCGTTCCTGATAAAGTTGCGTTGACGCGCGGTTCTCGTGGCTGCGTCGTGGTTCGCAATGACGTGATTGGCTCACTTACGCAGTACGTGAAACTCTCGAAAACTCCGCTTTTGATCCAAGAAAAAGTCGAAATGCTCCCGGCGGAGAAGATCAAAGAAATGAATGCCAAACTCATGACTGCGATTGAGAGCTGGCGAACCGCGTGGGAAAAGAAAGATATCGAAAAATATATTCGCTTTTACAGCGAAGAATTCACAGCGATGAAAATGAATCGCGCCCAGTACAAAGCCTATAAAGATCGCCTCAACGCGACTTATAAGTTTCTAGCGGTCAAACTCTCTCGCCCGGTGATCTATGCTTATAAAAATCGCGCGGTCGCAAAGTTTCTGCAAGATTACACTTCTGACCAGCACTCTGACTTCGGTGAGAAAACTCTGTACCTGAAAATGGAAGAGGGCGAATACAAAATCGTCGGCGAATTATGGAGCGAAGAAACCTCGCACTTGGCGCGGGATGAAATGAATACGACCACGACTTCAGCTTCATTGTGTGCGAATCCGTCAGACAATGGGCATTGCGAGCCGAAGACGGCGGCAAGTAATTAACCTGGGTCCTATTTGTCAACTGCGGCCAGCAGCTGATTTCTTGTGCCCGACACCGTTTACTGACCCAGAAGAACCCCAATACAACCAGGTAGCCTCTTCCTCAACTAAACGGGCGAGAAGCTTTCACCTCTCGCCCTCACCTCGCAATTAGCCACCTTACGATGACCAAAATTTGCATTTTATGTTTATTTAACTGCAGTTCCCTCTAGGACAATGCACTTTCCTTCGGTAAAAAATGTGGCATTGGTAATGTAAGTCGCCTTAGAGTCCTGTTGAGCCCGAAAGATGACCTCATCCATCAGACCGACATTATCTCCTTTACGTGTAAGCGCCTCGTCACCGTAACAGTAACGTGAGTTCACCGGCCCAATCTCCTTACCTTTATAATCAGTCGGGATATTGGCCGTGGTCATCGAAACCGCGGGCGTCGTCAGAATTGGTTGACGGGTTGCACAGGCAGCCAAAAAAAGAGTGCTTAATAACAGCCCAGAATTCAGTCTAAATTTTATCATCGGTAACCGTTTCCTTTCACCACAAGGCAGTTTTTACCAACAACGACAGCATTGAAGCCATCACGACCCGTGCTAACGTTGTTGATGTAGCGGATCGAATTGCTTTCATCTTTTTTACCATTTCTAAACTGATCGGCCAGGCCTCCGCCACTCTGGGTGCGCGCATTGGCCATCGCTCGATCTAGAGTCGGCTGCCCACCGATCTGATAACCTAGGATACTCCAAATACAGTCTTCACCGCGGATGGGCCCTACTGATTGTCCTTTGGTGGGATTGTCATCAAATGACACCATCTTCACGTCGTTGGCAATCGGATAGCTTGTACACGCGGAGAGACTGAGAAATGTGATAAATGCAAATGCTGTTTTCATGTGTCCTCCTTTAAAGTTATTGCTCTTCATTCAAATTCCTAACGAGGTCAACAGACCACCATCGCCCTCAAAAAACAGAGAGGCGTTATATTGATAAGCACTGAAATCACCACCAAATTCTTTCTGATATCCGCCCTCGAGATAGACGCCCCAGTTTTTACCAATCTTCGTACCAACGCTGCCACCGGCAAGACTGGATGTCTTTGCGTTTGTTCCCGAAGTAAAGCGAAGCACATAGCGTGGCGCTGTGTACAACGAGAAGTTATCCGCAAATTTGTAGCTCGCATAAACAGGGACAATGGTATCAATAATCCTCGAAGCCGTTTGCGTATCGCCGCTACCTGTAGAAATACTGAGATAGCCGACACCTAGTCCCACGGCTGCGGCAAATTCACCCATGTCCAAAAGCTGATACTTCACATCGGCGACGGCACTGCCGATAATCGTTAGCTTCAACCCGTAGTCGAACTGTGGAGCAATTCCCTCTCGATAACTAAACTCAAGGTAGGGCATTTTCAAATCCGTATTATCAACTGCTTTATCGAAACTCGGGCTTTGATAATAGCCGCCACCATAAGTCGTTTGCGTCTTACCCTTCTTAAGAGTTTCTGCCGTTTGCAATGTTGACATGCTGACACAAGCGGTTTGTCCCAGCGCCAATAAAATCAGAGTCAAACCAAAAAATACAAGCGAGGTGTTCATCTTTGCCGACCTTTGCTTAGGGTTGCTTGATAAATGGGGTCGTCATATCAATACTGACTACGCGACTGCCCGCGCTTGCACCATGCGCTGGTGCCGGCAGAAAAAAGCGATCAGATTGAATCAAGATCACGTCAAAATTGGTATATGACGGACCATTTTGCGGAGTCATTGTACAGTCAAAGTCATAGGCTCCGTTGGAATAGGGATTGACATTACCAAGTACAAAAGTGCCGGTCTCGACTGACGGTGGAAACAACGTAGTGGCGCAATCAGACTTGCCATAAACATTGGCCGTAGTCGAAAATTGGTTGCCGTTGATCGTCACAGCAACAGTTTCATACATCGTCGGACTCATCCCCGGAATTACACTGCAACCCGTGAGCCATTGGCCATTCAGGGAAACGCTATTCACGCTGGGTCCTGGCGTCGGAGCGGGTGGAACAGTTTGCTTAATCGGATTGGGGTTTGCACTTGGTGAATCAGCCTTGACTGAACACGCAGTGTTGAATGAAGCCATGGCTAGAACAGATAAAAGACTGATAGCAGATGCGAGGTGTCGCATATGATCCTCCTTAAAAGGGTTATGTTATTGCGTGAACCCAGCTTGCCCTTCTCAATCATTTCATTTTATTATTTTAAAATATAATTTTTGCGAAATAGTTATAGCGTTGCTATAACTCTGCTATGGAAACAGATGCGACTGAAGATTATCGAAAGACCCTTCGTCTCAGGCTCAAGTTCTTGCAAGAAAAACGGCCCGGACTGACCTGGAAAAAAATTGCCGCTGGCGTGCCGATGCAATACACTTATTTGTCAAAGGCGCTCAATCACGACAGCACTCATTTAAGTGAAGAGCATCTCTATGCTATTTGTCGCCAGCTGGATTTTTTTCCGGATGAAATCGAGTTCATACTTTTGCAGCGCTCTTATCTCACGTCCAAAGATGTTGATCATAAAACTTTTTTATTTAAAAAACTCGCAAGCCTACGCGAGACAGAAGTCCTCCACGTCAATACAAGAACGCCAACGTCTTCGACTGTCTTTGCTGATGAATTGACTTACCTGCTTGACCCTTTGCATTTGGTGCTACATATGGCATTGGCTTTAGCGCCCTATCGCAAAGATCCTCGAAAGCTTCTTTCGATCATCGGATTATCATTGAATCAACTCAAACAAATGCTTCGGGTACTCGCGAATCTGGGCTTTATTGAGCTTGAAGAAAATGGCCTGACGGTCGCCAAACTGGGCCAAGCCACTTTGCATTTTAGCAAGAATCACAGTCTAATGCGTTACCATCAGAGCCTGCTCAAGGCTCAGATTAATTCGCGACTTGCGCAGACTGCAGAAGAAGAGAAGAAGAGTTTTTTGGTAACTTTCACGATGGATCAGCAAGGTTTTGCAGAAGTGCAGACACACTTTGATGAATTCATCCGCAAGGTTGAAAAAGTCACTCTCAAAGCAAAACATAAATCAGTCTATCAGTTAAGTTTTGATTTGTTTAAGTGGATCTAGGTTAAATGCGACAATAACTTTCGGCTAAAAACCTGAGATCAGGGCCCCGCCGGAATCATCAGACTGGTCAGCGTCGGTGGCGCATATGTCATGACAGGAGCGACTTTTCCTGAGACAACGGCGAGCACCACAATGCCATCTGGGCGAATTTCCATGAAGATGGGATTCGGTTTCGGAGAAGCGACCGTTCGAAAAAAACCTTCCATACTGAGGTCCGCGTAAAGTGGCCCAATCATAAAAGTGTTAATGAATCTCTCTGTCGCTGAAAAAACTTGTTGATCGGGGGGCAGATGGATCACCACTGCGGGATGCGCGCTATTTTCTTTCATCGACGAAATCACGCCTCGTAGAAGCCCAACTTCAACCGGCTTAGCCGCTGTGTTTGCCTTAGTATAAACTCGCCAAGACGCCGTGTAACCAGGTTCAGCTTCAAAGCGAAGCAGTCCCGTATCTGGCGGAATTTGAAAGTAATTCGGATCAAAATTACCATTCAATGGACCAATTTCAAATATTCGCGGTGCTTGCAATATGGGTTGCAAAGGCTGAAATTGATAGAAACTTGCAAACCGCGGATGCAAAAGCTGATCGAGAAAAACCTCAGACATCAGACCTGTCCCAGTATGCGGAAAGCCGAAGACGTGTCCCAATTCATGCATCAGCGCATAACTGAGAAGTTTTGGAGACTTCCAAGGCTCAGAAACCATTTGACCAGGATTGACATAGGCGTTGGGCCCTTTGTCCGAAGCAATATAGACAAATCCCGAACCCTTCATAAGTACTGTGTCATAGGTTTGGCGAACCGAAACTCCAATATACGCTTTCACTCCGACGACGGGTGAAGTCTCATTAAAATATTTAATTTCATCGGGACTGAGAGTTCCGTAACCGAATTTGAAAGTCAGATCCGTATCTGTAGAACACTGGTCCTGCTCGTTAAAAACCTGTCCACCAACGCTCGCAAAACCGGTTTGCTGTGATGTCGGTTGTGCCAATTCAGATTTCCAATAATCAATTGCATCATGAATGCCGGCTCGAACATCAACGCCAGTGGCTGAAAAATTTGTCTCATCAAGCAAGACACAATAGTTCACCCGACTGACATTTTTATCCAAAAACCAGGGGTTTCTGGCGGTCCGAAAGACTTCTCCTCCCGAAGAAACCCAACCTCGATCGGCGAAACTCAAAGAACTGCCAAACAGAATCAAAAATGAAAGCAAATAGATTTTAAGGATGCGCATCCAATAATCCCTTTAATCGAAAAAATTCGTTCGCCTCGCCTATTTTAAGCAAAGCCACCTTTTCGATCCCATTTAAAGAAGGAATTAAAACAAGGACCAACTCTTCGCTCTGACTACCAGGAGCGGTTGTAAATTGCGCTCTGATCTCAAGTCCCATCACGGAGTTTTTGCTGCCAGAGCGAATCAGCGAATATTGCATGGGCATAAGGGTCTTCAAGGTTATTTGCCCCTCCGGCTGAATAAAATGCCCGAGCCCCTTCAATAGAGATATTAACCATGTTGATTGCCCTGTCGCAAAATCAGCACGCGTCACGGTGACCGACAGGCCATTGTCACCGTAAAAATTCACAGCGTCCTCTGAACAATCCGCGATTTGCAATGAGAAATTTCTCTCTGCGGGTGACTGGGGGTGAACCTCAGTAGATATGCAATAGCTGGACGTACATTTCACATTGGCAGAAACTGTCGTTAGGGTAAAATTCGCATGATCCCCACATTTGAATTCGTCAGCAAACTTTGATGCGCCTACTCCCCACATCGAAAGATCTTGGAGAACGTGACCATCATCGAGGATTTGCATCTCAGCACGGGCCACTCCGCAAAAAAGAAGTGAGGCGAAAACGATCGACTTTATGGACATTTCTGCACCGTCTCGCATGAAAAAAGGATCGTGCGCTGACCGACAGAACCTGAAGCTTGATCATTTTGATCAAATTGACCAAAAAATGAAGCTCCAGGTTGTGGTCCATTATTAGATCTGACGTTGATATTGATTTGGTCATTTTGAAACTGAAAAAACACCGAAACATCTGCAACGACTTTTTGCTCAGTGAGACCAGGACCGCCACAGATTTGCGCCATCCCAAGGGGAGCCACGGTCAAAGTCTGTTTACTCGCAATCGATCGGTCAAGCACCGCTTGCGTGATTTTAGCGCTGTCAAAAATCATCGCCGAACAAAGTGACGGATGAATGGCAGAACTCACCGGAGGGCTTGATGGAGCTCCGAAATTGCTGGCGTCATCAATTCCAGGAAATTTAAATGAACTCGAAGCGTTTTTATACGCCTCGGCACTGACGTCCTTGCCGTTGATTTGGTAGGTGTCGTTCTGACCTTTGGGGCCAAGGATGGTTGACTGAAGAAAAGTGACATCTCCATCTGTGAGATTGTACTGCTGCTGTGAGCTTTCATTCACATCCATCGAAAAACCAGTCTGCGAATCTTGGCCAATTGCAAACGTCACGTGAATGTCAGTGACCGTTGAAAAAGCTCCTTTGCTTTGTGAGGTACCCGTGCCGGTAATGGTGTAAACCATATCCGTCGTAGCTCGACCTTTGCTCTGATCGCCGCCCACATCGCCTGACATTGTGCCTTTGATTTCAAACGCTGATACGTCAGTTTGTTTTAATAACTCCGGACTCTTCGCCTGATACTTCCAATAATAAGTGGCTTTGAGTTTACCCCCTGAATTGGCATCAGGATTTTGCAGCTGCTCAGCTTTGACCTCCAAGTACAAATAGAGAGCGCACTTTTCCCCAGAAATTTCCGCATGGATTGTACCTGTTCCGTTAATGATCCCGACACCAGGCTTTGGATTACCATTTTGATCAATGGGCAAATCCATAGTGCAGTCCTGATCATTAATTGCGCCACCTAATTTCGTGGCCTGCTCAGAGACATCATTTAGATTGGCGATTGCAGCCAAGCTAGCTACGGCAGCCAGCATGTGGGTATTTTTGCTTCCCAGTTTTTGTTCTAAAACCGTGCCGAGCGCAGACAGAGATAAAGTAATCGGCTTAACCGCTCCCGGATCGACAAACTTTACGGGACCTGCGGAGCCACTGGCTTTTGAGGACGGACTGCACGCCATCAAAACAGCGCCAAAAATGATAAATGATGCAAAAAAAGCCATCGCTCTCATACTTCCCCCTAAAACGAATATTTATTTTCGCAGGGAGTATGTCATGGGCGCACCCAGCCTGCAAGAGCAAACAAAAGCCAAATCGGATCGCACAGCATTTCTGACACTAGTCCCGGCGCCGCAGAGGTCTGCTGTTTTAGCAATATGGATTTGCCGTCTGTTCGAGTCGCGGTGGTGAATAACTTAAGACTGCAACCGACCAGTCAAATCTAAATCCGCATCCCCAGCCTCATCATTGCCAAGGCTGAACTGCTCAACATTGGTTGCTGAATCCGGCAGGCTCTTCAGGTAAGCCTCAAGGTCTTCTTTTTTGAGTTTGCCGCGGCTGACGTACCATTCAGTCAGGCGTTTATCCCATTTCAACTTTTCGATTTCTTTGTGCAAACTCATCTTTCAAAACTCCTTCATGAAGGGCGACTTAATTCCAATAACGAGGTCCGCCTTTATCGTCATCTTTTTTCTCTTTGTCGTCATTGTTTACCACGAGACGCAAGCCACGTCCAGAGCGGCGCCCGCCGGCCTTGTTTCGCCATTTCCGCTGCTGAAAGCGTGTATAAATTTGTAAAAACAAAAAGCCCGAAATCAGCCCGCCTAAGTGGGCTAAATTAGCGACATCACTCCCGCCAATTCCGGTATTGAGCAAAGTTGAGACCTCAACCGCACCCAGAATCATCACAAACCATTTGGCCCGCATCGGAAAAACCATCATAAAGTAAACGATGCGCTCCCCAAAAATGATGCCGTATGCCAAAAGCAGTCCAAAGATTGCGCCAGAGGCCCCTACCACTGGCGTCGACCAAGCCGAATAATTATGCGTGATGAGAGCGTGGATCATCAGGGTGATGCAATAAATCAGACCAGCTCCGAAGCCAGAAACCAGATAATAAACCAAGAAAAACCGCGAACCCCAGCGCTGCTCGAGCTCTGAGCCCAGCCACCACAAGAGCAGCATATTGAAAACAATATGACTTGGATTGGGCGAATGCAAAAACATGTACGTCAGCGGTTGCCAAACATAAAAGCTTTGCAGAAATTGCCGTGGCTCAAGACCAAGAAAAAAAGTCAGGTACGGTTGCGAGAGAAAATAGCGCTCAATAATGGTTTGGCCGACCAGCCAAATCGCCACATTGATAATGACTAAAGCCTTCACCACTGGCGTGAACGGCACCATCATTTGCATTTGAAAACCGCCGCGATTACCCATGCGACTTCCCTGATGCATCCGGCATCTTTTCACTGAGCTCTATCAAAACACCGCCGGCCGCTGAGGGATGGACAAAGGCAACTTTGCAGTTGTGGGCACCCATTGTTGGCACCTCATTTATTAAGCGCACGCCCTTGGCTTTCAATTGGGTGAGGACGCCTTCGATATTCTTTACGCGCAAACAAATATGGTGAATACCGGGTCCGCGTTTATCCATGAATTTTTTAATCGGACTGTCTTCTGAGGTCGGTTCTAAAAGTTCAATGTCAGCCTGATTGCCGAGTGGCAAAAATCCAACTTTAACTTTCTGGCTCGCCACTTCTTCGGTCGCGATGTCACTGAAACCTAAGGCTTTATAAAATTCAAATCCCTGCTCTAGGCTAGGGACGGCAATGCCAATATGGTCGAGTTCAAATTCGAATTTCATTTGCCCTTTCCACGAGGCTTTTTGGGGCCCTTGAAATACGGTAGCAAACGCTGGTAGGTCTGCTCAAGTGTTTCCACCACCACTTTCGTTTCCGCGATCAACGGAAAAAAATTCGTGTCGCCACGCCACCTCGGAATCAAATGATAATGCAGATGCTCTGGAATCCCCGCTCCAGCCACTTTACCTAAGTTGAGTCCCATATTAAAACCAGCCGGCTCATAGACCTTGGTCAAGACCTCGATCGCGAGCCGATTGAGGTCTTGAAGCTCGATTAACTCAGCCTGAGTCAGCTTTAGAAAATCACCACAATGCCGCGTCGGCAAAACCAGCAAGTGTCCATTGTTGTACGGAAACTTATTCATCACCACCATGGCGTGCTCACGTTCGAGCAAAACCAAACTGGAAAAACGCACACCTTTTTTTCGGGCTTCACAAAAAACGCAGCCTTTCGGGCGATCGATTTTTCGCACATATTTCAGCCGATCCGGACGAAACATGACTGCGCGCTCTTGAGTGGTGGATGGAGAATTCTTTTTCATTTGCCATTCTACTCTGAAAAAGTGTGCTGGAGTTGTCAAAGACAAGCGCGTCAACTATTGGTTCAGGATCTGCGTGCAGGCTGTCGGCAATTGAATTGGCTGCGGAGTCCCGGGCTGGGGATTGGTTTGCTGAGCAATCGTCGCCGGCTCAAACCAACTGTCGAGTTCAGGGCCACATTCGCTCGCGGTCGAAGGTGTTTGCGGGCGGCAATCCGGCTGATCTGGTGGACAAGCCAAGCGCACGTGAAAATGCTCCGTGTGATAAAACCACGGACGGATTTTAATCAGCTCCGTGCGCGTAGGATATTTTTGACAAAATAATTTTTTGATCGCGGCATTCACAAAAATCCGCTCCACCTCGGGCTGCTGCGCAAACCACAAGATGATGCTTTCATATTCAGGCTTCCATAGATTCATGAGCAGAGAGAGATAATCCGGAGCCACCACTGAATCCGGCGACAGCGTTTCTCGCCACGACTCCTGCCAACCCGCTTGTTGATCGGCCGTCATCTGGTACAACCAAATATCAACATCCAAACCGATTTGATGACTGGCATGACCCGTGAGCATCGGCCCCCCACGCGGCTGCCCTAAGTCTCCGTACATGAGCGGCGCCGACTTTGGCGCAAACACTCCGGCGCGTATTAAGACATCCATGAGACTAGCATGCCCATAGTAGCGATTTCGCTTGGGGTGCATGACTTCATAACCTTGACCCGAGAGCGGCAAGGTCTCGGCACCGGCCAGGCATCCGGCGGTGTACTCTCCGAGCAAATGCGACGGACCTGCGGTTGGGCGCGCAACTTGGCCCCAAGGATCCGGACTTTTACGCAGATGAGGTTGCGAATCTTTATAGGCAAATGACATCAACTGAGTTCGAGAGAGATTGATTTTAGTGTCGCTGCCATGGCAATTCATGCAGCCAATGACAACGAGGGGAAAAAGCAGCGTTAGTGAAAACGTTTTTTTCATTTTGTTTTATTGTAGCAAAATAAATTTTAAAAGGGCGCCGGCATCGACTGATTTGATTTAAGAATGGACCAAAGACCGGGGCACCACTTCGTCTGGCGAAGTGCTCGACCCAGCAAAAAAAAACGGGCGGCCATGAGCCACCCGTTATGAAGTCTAAAAATTTATGACAACTACTACTCTGGCTTATTCGTCGGAGGAGTGGTGTTTGTCATGTTCTTGAGGGCATCGCCAAACAGGTCACCCATTGTCGTTTTCGACGTGCTGGTTGCCTTTTTAACATAATCTTCGACATCAGCTTTAGATTCACGCAACTTCACCAGCTTTGCAGACAGGCCGATTTTGCGAGCTTCTTTATCGATCGAGATGATTTCAGCTTTCACTTTATCATCCACTTTCACAACTTCAGACGGATTTGTGATCCGTTCAGTTGTCAATTCACTGATGTGAATCAGACCTTCGATGTCACTTGCCAACTCAACAAACACGCCGAAATCAGCGATCTTCACGACTTTCACATCGTGCTGAGTGCCAACGCGGTATTTGTCTTCGATATTGCTCCACGGATCATTCTCAAGCTGTTTAATGCCGAGGCTGAAGCGTTCGTTTTCAATATCAACACCCAAAACCACCGCACGGATTTTCTGACCCTTCGCGAACATTTCGCTCGGGTGATTCACGCGCTTGGTCCAAGAGAAGTCAGAGATGTGCACGAGGCCGTCAATGCCCTCTTCAACGCCAATGAAGATACCGAAATCAGTGATTGATTTGACTTCGCCCTCAATGATCGTTCCAGGAGCATAACCTTGCTTGAGCTCAACCCATGGATTCGGTTGCAATTGCTTCATGCCGAGAGAAATACGGCGGTTGGCAACGTCAACTTCGAGAACCACGACTTCCACTTCATCGCCAACGTTCACAACTTGAGACGGATGCTTCACGCGCTTTGTCCAGCTCATTTCAGAAACGTGGATGAGACCTTCGATGCCTTCGTTGAGTTCAACAAATGCGCCGTAGTCTGCCAAAGACACCACTTTTCCGCTGAGTTTGGTGCCAGCGGGGTATTTGTCTTTTGCGAGTTCCCAAGGATCAGTTTGCAATTGCTTCAAGCCCAATGACACGCGCTCGCGCTCATTGTCATATTTCAGAACCATGACTTTTACTTCATCACCGATATTGAGAATTTCGCTCGGGTGCTTCACGCGGCCCCAGCTCATGTCAGTGATATGCAAGAGGCCGTCCATGCCGCCGAGGTCAATGAAAGCACCGTAATCGGTGATGTTCTTAACCATACCGGTGACCATCGAGCCCTCTTTCATCGCATCCAAAGTCTGAGTGCGGAGGTTCTCACGTTCTTCTTCCAAAAGCGCGCGTCGTGAGAGCACGATGTTGCCACGCTTTTTGTTGAACTTGATCACTTTGAATTTATATTTCTTGCCGATATAAGCGTCCATATTGCGAACGGGACGCAAATCAATCTGGCTTCCGGGCAGGAATGCTTTCACGCCGATATCGACGCTCAAGCCGCCTTTAACTTTGGCGATGATCGTGCCTTCAATGAGTTCTTCATTTTCAGCTGCACGAGAGATATCATTCCATGCACGCAGCATATCCGCTTTGTCTTTTGACAAAACCACCATGCCGTTTTCGTTTTCAACACGGTCGATGTACACTTCGACTTCGTCGTCTGGCTTGACGTTGGGATGACCTTCAACCAAGCGAAATTCGCTGATTGGAATCAAACCTTCAGATTTGTAATTAATGTCGACCAGAACATAGTCGCTTTGTACTTCAACCACGATGCCTTTAACAACATCGCCGACTTTGAAGTCTTTTTCGAGGACAGATGCTTCGAAGAGATTAGTGAAGTCATCTTTTGCGTCTGAACGAGCGTCTGAACGAGCGTCTTTCATCTCCGCATCTTCTGCATCAAGCAGTGCCAGCACTTTTTCTCGCTCTTGCTGCGCCTTTGTAAGATGGGGTTTTACGATCTTGGTTTTTTCTTGAACCATATAAAAAAATATTCCTCCTTTAAGGAAACAAGCTTAAGTGCCCATTTCCTCATTCCTCTCAAACCTTTATCGCTGATTTCAAGATGGAAGATCATTTATAGGGGCTTGGCCAGTAAAGTCAAAAGGAAAAGTATCCAAGTCCTGAGGACTATTTGGGGACTATTTGGGGACTATTTAAGGAGGCCGAGATGCGCTTTCACGAGGTTTTCGACCTTGAGAACGACTTCCATGAAGTTCAAGGCTGAAGTGTCAATAGTATAGGCGTCTAAGGAGGCCGCCATTGGCGCTTCCTTACGATTGGCGTCTTGAGAATCGCGAATTCTCTGGGCATCTTGGGTTTCAGCCACAGATCGCCCTTCATCCTTCGCCCGTCTGGCCGCACGATTTTCGGCTCGCGCAGTTAAGAAGATCTTAAGGTCCGCTTGCGGAAAGACGACTGTGCCGCAATCCCGACCCTCAGCAACGAGCCCGGGCAGACCGACGACGCACTGGCGCTGCGCATCAAGAAGGGCCCGGCGCACCTCGGGATGTGAGCTAATTTGCGAGGCAAGATTACCGACTTCTTCCAAGCTGATTTCATCGGTGACATCACGGCCCTCAAAAAGCACGGAGGTCTTTTCATGCCCCATGACGACTTGCCAGGAGCTTGACCGAGCCAATTGCGCCAAGGCCTTTTCATCTTGCATATTGTACTTCAACGCATCAGCAACAAAGGCAAGACCGCGGTAGAAGGCCCCTGTCGAAACCCACTTCCATCCTAAACGATGCGCGAGTTCTCGGCTGACAGAGGATTTACCACTGGCGGCTGGACCGTCTATTGTTATAACCATCGTCTGACTCATTTCACTCCTCAACTCAGACCTCAACTCAGACCTCAACACAGACCTCAACACAGTTGCTAAAGGCTTTACAGTGATTCGCGGCGCATTTGCTTTCTTTTTGATTTTCAAAAATTTTGTCCGTTATACTTAGCAACTCCTGCTGGGAGATGCAACCCGAAGACGAACAGGTTCAGAAACAGATATGTCATCAGGCACCGCAAAAGATTCAGGCTCACGTAAAGCCCCAGAACGAAAAGCAAAGTCAGCAACGGCCAAAACTGGCGGGGCGACGAAATCGGCTCATTCGGCCAGTAAAACTTCCGACGCGACCGTCACTGTGGGCCTGAGCATCAATGACGCATTTGCCGAAATTTCCGCACCTGGGCACTTCCAGCGCTGGTTCTTAGCACGAAAAAGTCTGGGTGAGGGCGTGCGCGAGTTTTTGAAACCCTTTACAAGTGGCGGCACGCTTCGCATTGTCACCTCCAATGTCGAAAGTGATTTATCTCGACATACCGGTACGACGCTAGCCTTTATGGTGACGGGCGGTTTTGAACGCTGGTTGAATCTCGCCCAGCCGACTCTTGCTGCGAGCCAATTGACTCATCCCAAGCGCGGCTGGTCTCCCCTGCACGAAGATCGTATTTTTGGCATTACCGAACGACTGCGACCGGATGGCCAAGTCGAGCAGGCGCTCGCGATCGATGAAATTGAATTTCTCATCAGCAAACTGCAACTCTTGCAAATTAATAATGTGGCCATCGGATTTTTGCATTCCAATCAAAATCCGGACCATGAAATGGCGGCAGCGGCCTATTTGCGAGAGCGCGGATTCAATGTGGTGTGCTCGCACCAAATGAGTTCGGAAAATGAACTCACCCGCTGGTGGCTGGCAATCCTTGAATCCTATGTGCAAGCACCCGTCCATGAACAAATCAACTCGCTCGCAGAGTCTCTAGCAAAAGAAGCTGAAGGCGCTCCTTGGGAAATTGAAATTTGGAGCCGCACGGGCTTAAGCCCCTGGGAGCAAGTAAAACATAAAACACTTGAAACTCTTTGGGGTCGGCAAAAAGCTCTGCAAGAAGCCTTTCCACAAGGTCCGACCCTGCACCTTGGTCTCGATCGATTTTATTTAGTTCTCCCTGGAGAAAAAGAAACCTGGCAAAGTGAATTCGGCCTGTGGCAGTTGCCGACACCCCGGTGTCTGGAGTTATCGGTGCAACCATTGGCTAGGATCGCCACGGGGTTTTGGCCAGTTCCGGAGATTTTAAAAGACAGCGTTGGCTTTGAACCAGGTCCGATGTTTTTTGGCCGGGCACAAAATCTTTCGGTTCTTGATATTCTTTTTGTCCGCGACCATTTGCCTTTGCCGGAGGGCTTGCAAGCTTTGGCCAATGAAAAATCGCGGCCGCGAATTCTCGAGACGATTTTCACTCTTGCTAAAGCGCT
>JAYVXN010000137.1:0-7288 GCA_043785085.1 Bdellovibrionales bacterium
TATTTTAGTTTTCTGAAGTATCGCTGAAGCGAAAAAAAACCGCCTCTTGTGGGAGGCGGTTTGATCGTTTTATTTAAATTTATCTAAAACGCGCTTAGAAAGTCGCAGCTACATCAAGGTACATACGCTCGTGGGCGATAGAACCGCCTGGTGCGGAGCCCAGGTGGGTTCGCAAAGTGTTGGCGAAGTAACCCGCGGCGACAGTGGTGGCTTTAGAAAGCTGGTATCCGACCCAAACTTTGTGGCCACGAGTGCCATTTTCGCCGCCACCGAATTCAATGTCTGACTGTGCGCCTAATACTGCATCACGCTGAACATCGCGGTAGCTGTATTCAGCTGCCCATGAGCCAGTATCTTTTAACTGGTTCACACGAACACCTGCTAAGGCACCAACATTTAAGCTGCTGGGATCGCTATTAGTGACATAATCATAGAAACCTTTGATTGGCATTCCAGCTACGTCCACACCGACCTCAAGACCTGCGTTTAAGAGCTTGTAGTCGAAATCGTAAGCGCCAGCAGTTGCTGCGTTACCAGCAAATCCGAATTGGCCGATTCCTGCAGTACCTTTAACGCCATTATAGTCAACCTTGCTGACGGCAACTGTCCACCAGAGCGGGTCCATTTTGCCGGTTACACCAAGCTGAATAGCAGCCAAGCTGACATCTTGTTCAGCAGCGCCTGCAGCGGTTGGAGCCGTGTTGTTAACAGCGGTATAGGACGCATTTGCAAACGGCTTCATGCTGCCCAAATCCATGGCGTACTTAACAGTAACACCTTCCATTGTAACGTTCGGATCAAAAACGAGGGCGCTGTTACCAGCAGTCCAATATGGATTCGGGTTTTTACCGAGAGCTATATTAAAGCCATCCATTAAAGACCAATCCATGTTTGCGATCTCGAGCCAAATTGCCTTACGACCACCACCACCGGTGAAGTTATCTAAAGATACGAGTGGGCCAGCGCCGTTAGCAGCCGGATCGCCAGTGCCGATTCGGATGTTAGCAGTCAAATTGTCCTCAACTTTGCCGGTTACCATCAAGCGAGCTTTGAGGCGAGTGCGGTTGTCCGCTCCGCCACCGATGCCTTCTGTATAAATGCGCTCTTGGCGCAAGCGAATGTCTGCTCCTAAAGTAATCCGATCGGTCCATGCATCAGCTGCATGGGTTTTCACAGTTACTAAAGAGGCACCAGCTAACAAACTAGCGGTGACTAAAGTCGTAATTCTCATAGATGCTTCTCCTCTTTTTTCAGCTTCTCCTGCTGTTTTTGTTAGCCTTGATCAGAAGGCCGAATGACGGTCTCTGAAGGCAAAATTCATCGTTCCATGTCAAAAGGTTTATAAATTACTGCGACCTTGGCAAGAAATTTTATTGTTAGAGTGCATAAGAAATGCATTTTTACTTCAGAAAATGGAATTTCGCGGGGTCGAAGAGAGGCATTGCTCACTCTCTGGGCAATGTGTTGTAGAAAGAGCACCTTTGCATCTAACGTGTGGGAAAAATGAAACAGTCAGTAAGTTTCAGTAAATTTCAGTAAATTTCAGTAAATTTCATTTAGACGAAAACGACTCAGTTTCAAGTTCGTGACCTTGGCTGTCCCACTGGTGCCAGGTACCTATTTTTTCATCACGACGATAATGGCCTTCAACGCGCAGTTTGCCGTTCTCATGCCATTCACGATAAACGCCTTCCAGCAGATTGTTTTCAAAATGGGATTCAGACTCTATTTGCCCTCGAGAAAACCAGGTCAACGCCGGGCCTTCTTTGCGCCCATTTTGAAATAAAACCTCACCGATTTTATGACCGCTTTCGTCCCATTCGGTGAGCGTTTTTTCACGCTTCCCGGCCCGGTAATACGACAGAAATTGTTTGCTGCCATTTGCATAAAAATAAAGCAATGGTCCATCAAACAAATCGTTCTTCCAGTGGCTCTCAAATTCGAGCAGACCGGCCCTCGACCAATGTCGATAAATTCCGCTTTTTTTCCCATTTTCGAATTCAGTTTCGGATTCTTTTTCGCCGGTTGGATACCAACATGTCCAAAGTCCGGTTTTTAATTCGCTGCGTACCGGGCCGCGGCATTTTGTCTTACCTTGTTTGTCGAAAGTTTCAGCAATCGGCAAATTCTGACAGGCTGTCAAAAAAAAGAGTGTGACGCCAACTTGCAAAAACCAATTACATCGCATCGCAAAAACTATGTTTCTGAGGTCGGCTTGGTTTTTTCTTTTACCGGTTCAGACGTGTGATCGGGAGCTTCATGTAAAGCTTCGTTTGTCGGCCGTTCTTGTTTCTCAGTCGGATTGTCGGCCGGATTGGCGGCCGGATTGGCGGCCGGACTGTTGACTTCATTCATGCCTTCTTTAAAGCCGCGGATAGCTTTACCCAGTGACTGACCTAGTGAGGGTAGGCGGCTCGGTCCAAAGAAAATCAGAAAGATGACTAAAACAATTAAGATGTGCGTAAGACTAAATTCACCCATGGGGATTCTCCTGAAGGTGCCGGTTTTAGCAGCCTTTACTCTTCGTGTCTAGTGTCGACGCCGACACTGGTTATCGCAACTTGCCACAAGTTTTGCGCTGACTTTGACCCGCACTTGCGGGCAAGATTCGAAAAGTCAGTTAACAAAGGCGGCGTATTGGAATTGCTACACCAGTTCATAGGGCTTTTCGGAAACCTTCCAGAACATCTTAACGCCTGGTCGACACAATTGGGCGGATGGCTTTACCTAGTTTTGTTTCTCATCGTTTTTGCGGAGACTGGTCTAGTCGTAACGCCTTTTCTTCCAGGCGATTCGCTGTTGTTTGCCCTCGGGGCACTTGCGGCGATTCCGGGTAGCGAACTCAAACTGGAGTGGCTGGGCTTAGTGCTGTTTTGTGCCGCTTTAACGGGTGATATGACCAATTACTCAATCGGTCGGCTCTTTGCCGTCAGATTTTTTCAAGATCAGCATTCCCGGTTTTTCAAACCGCACCATGTGGAGCGCACGCGAGAATATTTTACGCGCTATGGCGGCAAGACGATCATCCTCGCGCGCTTTATTCCGATCGTGCGTACTTACACGCCCTTTGTTGCGGGACTTGGGCAGACCAAGTTTTCTTTTTTTGTCGCGTACAGTGTTTGTGGTGCGCTCTGTTGGATCACGGGATTTTTATGTCTGGGCTATTTCTTCGGAAATATGCCGGGCGTGAAAACCAATTTTCATTTTGTGATATTGGCAATTATTGTGATTTCTGCACTACCGGCGCTCATTGAAATTTGGCGGGCGCGTAGCCACGGTCCTGCCAAAGTCGTTTCACCTTCATCCTCACAGTCAGCATCACAGTCAGCATCACAATCAACTGCAAAGTCAACGTCGCGCCGGAGTGGAAAATGAAAGCATTTTTTAAAAAAGTCCTGACCACGGTTTTAGGATTTTTCGTCGGTACGATTTTGTCGTTTATTTTTCTACCACTTCTATTTGTTTTGCTCATTCATACGATTCAAGGCGGCGGAGAGGGCGTTAGTAAACACTCCATTTTACATCTGCGTCTGCGTGGCCATGTGGTGGATCATAACCGACCCTTTGATTTTGAAAGCTTTTCGCCACGCTCACTGATGCTGGATGAAGAACGCCCCATAGGATTGTTTGAATTGATCCGCGCCTTGCATCGGGCGAAGATCGACCCACGCATTGACGGCGTGTTTTTAGATTTTAAAAATCTGGATATCGGTTGGGCTGCCGCCACCTCACTCCACGATGCCGTCCGTGATTTTAATCAAAGTGGCAAATTCGCCTATGCATATGCCGATCATTATTCTGAAAAGACCTTGTATCTCGCGACGGCGGCAGAGAAGATTTTTGCCGAACCGAATGGCGACGTCGAATTCAATGGTCTTTCGGTGAGCAGTGCCTTCTTAAAAGGCTTAATGGCGAAACTTGAAGTGGAGCCGCGCATTTTTCGCGTCGGTAAATTTAAATCTGCGGTCGAGCCGTTTTTACTCGATCAAATGAGCACCGAAAACCGCGCTCAGGAACAGGCCCTTATTGACGATATTTGGGGCGTCGTAACTCCTGAGTGGACGCGAGTCAGCGGCAAACCTCCGGCGGAACTGAATCGAATCGTCTCTGAACTTCAGATTGAATCCGCCGATTCTGCAAAAAACGCCGGACTGATTCATCAGCTGGCGTTTCGTGACGAAGTCGAAGATCTCATGAAGGAAAAATCAGTGGGCGATGAAGATGACCTCCGCCTGGTCACGCCTCTCCATTACTTACGTGATAGTGGTGGCCCCAAACCTGTTCAGCATAAAGGCAAAAAAGTAGCGGTTTTGTTCGCCGAAGGTGAAATTTCTTCTGGGATTGCCGCCACGGACGGAATTGGTTCTGATTCGTTTGTTCGGGATTTTGAAGAAATTAAAAAAGACGAAGACGTGCGGGCCGTCGTGGTACGAGTCAATAGTCCCGGTGGTGATGCCTTAGCTTCAGACGTGATTTGGCGGGAAATTGCCGCCTGTGATGAAGAATTGCCAGTGGTGGTTTCAATGGGCGATGTCGCTGCTTCGGGCGGATATTATATGTCGGCAGGAGCTCGATATATTTTTGCCGAGCCGACGACGATCACCGGATCGATCGGCGTCTTCGGCTTAATGTTTGGTTCGGGAAAATTTTTTCAAGATAAACTCGGTGTGAAATTTGACCGCGTCGTCACGCATCCATATTCGGATATCGGTAATCCGAATCGCCCCATGGATGAGATTGAAAAGAAAACCATTCAAGGCAGTGTCGAGCGGGTTTATGGCCGCTTTCTTGAAGTGGTGAGCAATAGCCGACCTTTTGATACGAAGAAAGATGTCGATAAAATCGCCCAAGGGCGCGTCTGGTCGGGCGTGCGCGCCAAAGAAATCGGTTTGGTCGATGAGCTCGGAGGCCTTGATAGAGCCATCAAAAAAGCCGCCGAGTTTGCGCAACTTGGTGACCAGTTTGATCTCGAAGTCTATCCGCATGCGACCGATACTTTAAGTGAGTTGATGGAGCGCTTTTTTGACGATTCAGTCGAAGCAAAGATCAACTCGGGTGTGGGCGCGCTTTTGACAGGTGCGCGCTTAGGCTGGTTGGTGAATCAAACGACACAACTCGTGCTAATGCCGAAGCCGGGTGTTTACGCTCGTTTGCCGTTTGACCTGAAGATTGAGTAGGGATGAATGGCGCAGTCGAAGATTGCCAAGCCAGATGTGGTCGACCGAAATATTGACGCTCTCTTGCACTTGCGTCAGCAAAGTGACAACGAGCGCACGGTTCACCAGCGCCTCGCGGATTTCGTCGTTTCTTTTTTCGGCAGCTTTAATTCCCTGTACCTGCATTTAGTTTTTTATGGCTCGTGGATTCTTTTTGGTTTTTTTCGTTCTGAGTCGTCTTCGCATACATTTTCTGTGGTGTCGTTGTTTGCCTCAGTCGAGGCGATTTTTCTATCTTCCTTCGTTTTAGTGAACCAGAACCGAATGAGGGCAATCGAGCAGCGGCGCAGCGATCTCAACTTGCAGATCAGTCTACTGACGGAACATGAGCTGACAAGACTGATTAAAATGGTGGATCTCGTCGCCCGAAAATTGCAAGTCGATATGAAAAGTGAAATTGGTGATCTTGAAGAAATTAAAAAGGATGTTCCGCCAGAAGTGATGCTGGAGAAAATTGAACTGCGGGAACAAACCGCATTGGAAAATGAAAGCACAAAATAAAATCAGTGAATCGCGCGACCAATGTCGGGCCGAGTGGGTATTCGAATTGCGCCGGTTCATTTAGCTTGGCAAACTAGGAGAGTGGAGCAATCGCAAAATTTCATCATTCAAAATCTGCGGACTTTTGCGTTTTTCAAATCGTTTCCAGAGCATTTTCTTCCGGAGCTGGCGGCAGCAACCGAATCGGCGCAAAAGCCGATTAACGCCGAAATTTTAAAACAAGGTCAGATAAATTTAAACTTGTACTTTCTCGTGCGTGGCAAAGTCGGCGTGTATGTAGATGGAGAATTAGTGACCTATCTCAGCCGACCGGGCGAGCTGCTGGGAGAAATGAGCGTCATTACCTCGCGTCCTTGTTCGGCTACGATCCGCACTGAAACAGAAGTGGAGTACTATTGTATTCCAACAAGCGCCATGGACCGTCTCGTTGACCCCTTTAAAGGCAATATTGCCCACGCATTGTATCGCACCTATTCCGTCATACTCGCGGATCGCTTGAGTGCGACCAACGATAAGGCCCGACGCTTTGAAATCGCCAACCGCTCTTTGCAAGACACTTTGTTGGCGCTGGAAGAAGCCAATCGTGACCTCGAAGCTAAGGTCCAGATGCGCACCAAAGATTTGCAAGAAAAATCAGATGAATTGAAGCGCTCGCATCTCACGCTTGAAACTCAAAATGCGGAATTGCTCGCCAGTCACCGCAAAATGGAAGAGTTGTATTTCACCAAAGAGGCGACGTTCGGGAGGCTGACCAGTCTCTACAAGGATTATTTACGGCCACTGAGCCAGTCGCTGACGACATTGAAGTCCTCCGTTGAGCCCTCTGCCCAGCTGCAAATGGAAATCGCCTCACGCGAAATCAGCGGTGCCTTGCAGGTCCTTGAGCCGCTCACTACGCTCTATCATTCAGAACAAGCGATTCGCAGTAAAAAAGTTTTGTTGGTCGAGAGTCACAAAAAGCAGCAGGTCTTGGCGAAGATGGCCCTCGGTGGCACGGGGGTCTCCTTACATATAGCCAGCAATCACCAAGAGGCCACTTCAGCCCTTGATAAGTCGACTTTCGATTTGATCTTTGTTGGACCAGAGTGGATTGAGTTTGCTAAAATGGTGAACCAACGAGGCTATGGCGACCGTCTGGTCTTCATGACGTCGCTGGATATTCCCAGCTATCTTCCAGTCCTGCGCGAATTGGATTTTATTCAAAATATTGTCTCGCGTAATGAAGAGGATCGAACATTTACTGTTAAAAACATTATGACCACGGTCAGTAAATTGGTCAGCCACGATCTTTTTGGTCTCGAAAAATATCTGATCTGGGGAGTCGACACGAAGTCGATTCCAGTCATTCGCAGTCATCAACGCCGCTCCATGACTGAGGCCATGGTGGAGCATTTTAAAGGCATTGGCATGCGCAGCGCCGTCACTGATCGCTGTGCCATCGTTGCCGAAGAATTCTTAATGAATGCGATATACGATGCGCCTATGCGACCAGATGGGACAGCGCTGTACAACCATCTGGGTCGGCAGGAGGAAGTTCAATTGAAAGAACACGAGCAAGGTGAATTTCGCTT
>JAYVXN010000138.1:0-2161 GCA_043785085.1 Bdellovibrionales bacterium
TTCGGTTTTATCGCCGCCGGCGCTACCGTCGCCATTTGACCCTTTGTTATTCGGATTGGCCGCAAAGGCCTTGGTCGTCCTGCCAGCCTGGGCATTTTCAAAAAGGATTCCTGTGTGCGTGACCGGGGTGAGAAAGTCATAAACAAGACCAGTTTTATTGAAACTGCGATCTTTTGAGTCATTGCCTTCGACCCCAAAAATGGTGGCAAATTGGCCAGCCAACAAAGACGTGGCGGGCGTGATTTTAAATCTGCCATAGAGTTGGGCTTTATCGAGGCCAAAGGCAATCGCACTTGAATTTGAGGCCCGCGGTGAAGCGTTACTGGCCCCAGGATTTAAATCATCAGAGACCAAAGATCTTCGAAAAGGAATTTCAAAAAATACCGAAGACTGCGCTTTCTCTAAGGTTAAAAAAAATGCTCCATCTTCGATGCCAAATCCGGATTCAGAGTTCGCCTGCGTGGCATTGGGCCCACCAAAATTTCGGTAGCTCGTATACCGAGCATCGAGAAATCCGGAAAAAGAAGTTTTAATTGCCGGCACTGCAATTTCAGCCGGCGCTGACACGACAATGAAATTCAAAAACAAAATCAGAGCGGCAAGCTTTCGCATAATCCTCCTCAATCAAACTTGTGTCTGTATTTTGCAAACTTATCGGTATTTTAGCAAACTCATTTATAGCCGTTCGTCACGGAGATTTTTTCAAGAGGGTGTAGCCTGAAAATCTTTGAAACTTAAGTGTGCGTTCGCGCCCCATAAAAGGCTGAAAAATCATGGCCCACCAAGGAGTGGGAACCTTTCTTTTCAAGCGAATCGATTCTTCCGTTAAGTACTTTGTTTCACGGACAATCCAGCGATACTTGGCAAAGAAGCCAAACCAGTCAGCGGGGAAAAAACGAAAAGGGGCGTTGCCCATTTGCTTCATGCGTTTTGAACTCTTAAAAAACCGGTAAATTTCAGGCGAGAGATATTCGGCAATCCAAAACTGAAAGGGGGCATGAGCATTCAAGTCTTCGGCAAGTGCGCCAACCTGTTCTTCTTCGAGATAGGGGAGCACACCTTCAGTGATAATCAGAGTTTTTTTGCTGCGTGCTGCTGTTTCGGCTAAAAATCTTCGGCGTTTTTCTCGGTCGGCCAAGTCAAGTGCGACCCGCTCAAGCAGGCAGCGAGGTTTCTCTTTTGCAAGATGCAATTCTTTGTGTGCAATCATATGGGGATAATCGACTTCGATCCAAAGTAGAGATTCAGGAAGAGCCATGCGGTACGGTCGAGTATCCAGGCCAGCGCCAAGATTAATAATCGTGTCGACGCCCTCCTTGATCAAAGTCTGAATGAAGTCATCAATCACAACAGTGCGAATGACCATAGTCCACGCTGTGAAGGTTGAAGTCGCCTTCATCCCCTCGGCAATGCGCCGGCCTTTTTCGCCGACGAGAATTTTCGCAAAGGGATCTTGAAAAAGCGCGTCAGGTCTTTCGGTTTCGAGTTCTCGGTAATGGGCAACCCAGAGGGCGGTATCTGAGACATGATCAATGGGGCTATTGTCCGCGGCCATTTATGCTCCTTGTAGGGAGCTTTAAGCAAAGTGCGGAATGTGATTTTTGTCTATCAAAATCGACCGGGTTCGTAGCCCAGCATCAGGGGCGGCGGCATCCCACTCTCGGATCGTGGCGCCGCCCACACATTTCATTTTACTTCGCGGCTTGAAGCAAAGCTGCGAGATCGATTTTTTTCATTTTCAACAGAGCTTGCATGACCTTTTCAGATTTTTCGGGATTGGTCATCAGTTCGCCAAGAACGGCGGGAACAATCTGCCAGGAGACGCCGAATTTGTCTTTCAACCAGCCACAAGGTTCAGTAGAGCCTCCTGACGAGAGCTTGTCATAGAACCGGTCGATTTCGCCTTGGTTCTCACATTGGACGGTTAAAGAGGTGGCATGTGAAAACGTATGGCCATGTTGCCCTGTGCCCTCCATCAAGACAAAACCTTGGCCACCGAGTGTAAAGGCACAATGCTGAATGCTTTTGGTCTTTTCATCGCG
Source organism: Bdellovibrionales bacterium (assembly GCA_043785085.1). Taxonomy (GTDB): domain Bacteria; phylum Bdellovibrionota; class Bdellovibrionia; order Bdellovibrionales; family JAMPXM01; genus JAYVXN01. The sequence continues at coordinate 2,043 of JAYVXN010000138.1, forward strand.
GGCCATAAACTCAACGTTTGAATTTGGAAACAACGAGGTGTACAAGTCAATTGCTTCGTCTCCACGGCCGAAGAGAGAATCCACAAATAAAAATGCCGGAACAATTTTTTGCGAGCGTG
>JAYVXN010000139.1:0-7249 GCA_043785085.1 Bdellovibrionales bacterium
CTGGCCCGTGCCGCAAAAATCTGCTCTCCTGACGATATCACTAAAGCCAAAGAATTAATTGCTAACGGATCGGTCTCAGTATCAGCCAATAATCCGGCAAACATGCTTGGCCATACGCCACAAGAGATCGCCAATCAAGTTTTGGCATATTCTTGCGCCGACGGCGCCGGCAATCACCAGTTCGCCCGTTTAAAAAAGGAATTTCTCTCCTTCAACGGTTTTCCAAACGAATTTCTCGAGGGCCTAAAAGAATTGCCACTGGAACTTCGTGTGCGCATGGCCTCTTATATTTTGGAAATCGATCTTTTTCACAATGATCGCTCACCCGAATTCATCACTTATTTCGAACACACCGTCTTAGGTTATCTCGGACTGCAAACCAAAGAATTCACGCGGTACTTTGATACTTTGGCCGGGTACATCTCATTGAATGACGGTTTAAAAGCTGCGCCCGATAGCCTCTCTGGCTTTACAGTGAATGAAAAAAAATTTCCGAACCCGTTTAATTATCGAAATGGTCCGATTCCAGTCACTAGTCCCGCCAATGAAAGTTTGGCAATGCAAATCGTAAAATCAACACAAACGCCTGGTAAGTAGGAATCAATGCGTGCCAACGGCGTCCTCCTGATCATCACATTGGCACTTTTCCACAGTGCCCCAGCACAGGCCAGACCCCGGCAATGTGCTGCGCAGTTTTCTCAAGAGAGTCGCGGAGCTTCGGCCACTTTGTTTCGACTTCCCAATCGACTGCTGGCCCCGCGCGAGAAGACTTTAGACAAATTCCAATACGCCCTCAGTTATTACACCCAAGCTCTCGAATATCGAACCACCGAGACCATCCGCAAGCCTGAATCCTATGCTGAGAAGCTCGCCCTGTTTGAAGCCGCTGCCAACAAACACGGCTACAATATTTTTAATTTACAGGATCGTCTCGCCGCAGCCAAACTTCCTTCGGCCTGGGCCCTACGCAAAATCAGCGGTCATAAAAACCTGCGTGACACCGTCGTTGATCTCTATTATTTGACTCACGCGAATCCGCGTGACTTGGATTTTCTTTTTGAAAATGGTTCGCCAGCGGCCATCAATGAAATGATTTTTCAACGGATCGAACTCTCCTTTGCCATGAATGGCGTGGTGCGGGCGCTGGAAGAGCTCGGATTTTATAATGAGGCCGCCGCAGCAAAGGCGACTCCGCTACAGTTAAATGGTCGCCATTATTTCAAAGCCGGCTTCAAATCTTTTGTTCTCAACGCCTACGCCATGATCAATTTTTTTGCTTTTTTGCCAGGTCTGGCGATTCTTCCAGTGCAAGCACCTGACTTACGAATCCTGCAACACGCACCTGAAATCAGCCTCGAACTTCAAGAACGCCTGCGCGAGGCAACGGGGGCGGGCCAGCGTCTGCGCGATATTCTCCCGAAATATTTGCCGTTGATTAACCCGGTTTACCTAAAGTCAGCTCGTCGTGATCTGCGCGCGCATCTCATTCCGCGACTGATTATTTACGCCTGCTTCAGCGCCTTTTTGACAGTGCAAGGCCCAGATCTAATTGAAAACACCGGACAGTATTTCTGGTATTCGGCGGTTGGCTTTCCGGATGACCCGACACATCCCACTTATAATGAGAGTAAAATCAATCGCGATGACTTGATCACTGAGGCCAATCGCGAACTTCTCGAGCAACATTCGGCGCTCACAGGGGAGTCTTCACTCGATGACAATCCAGAATTATATAAGGTTTCAAAATTTTTTGAGCAAATGACCAACCGAGAACTCTGGGGCTGGCTTCACGAGAATGAAGCTTTGCCAGAACGTCTGGTGGGCCCCCTGAAACTGGATTAATTCATTTGTTTTCGAAAAACAAAATCGAGCACCTGATCGGGCATGAGTCGCGCCATCAACCCTGCGATTTTTGCCTCGTTACCCACTAGGTAACGCGACTTCGGAAATGAACTAGTCAGAGCATGGGCGATCGCAGCGACCACGGCATCAACAGGAATCGCATTTTTAGCTACTTTGTCCATGGCTTTTTCAACTCGTGTCATTCGTTCTTGATAAACCTGAACCAGTTCGGGGTCGGCATGGTCGCGCATCGCGAACGCCTTGTCGGAGGATTTTTTCCAAATCGGCGTTTTCACAGCCCCGGGCTCAATCAATGAAACGCGAATCCCTTGCGGTTCAAGTTCACGGCGAAGGGCATCGGAAAAGGCTTCGACCGCATATTTTGAACCGGAATAAGCGCCAATAAACGGAGTTGTGACTTTGCCAGCGATTGAGCCAACATTGACAATTCGACCATGAGATTTTCTTAGCATAGGTAAAAACGCCTGAGTCATCGCGATTAAACCAAAAACATTTACCTCAAACTGCTGGCGCAATTCTTTCATCGGCAAAAGTTCAATTGGCCCTGCGACCACAATACCTGCATTGTTGACAAGGGCATCAAGACCCGCCCCGTCTTTGGTAATCCGAGCTAAGGCCTCTTGAATTGAGGCTGCATCGGTAACGTCGAGAATCAGTGGATGCAAATTTGCAATTCCGGCCAACTTTTCACAAGCCTCTTGTGAGCGAACACCTGCATAAACCCGATGACCTTGGCGCGCGAGTTCTTTTGCCGTGGCTTTGCCGATTCCGGTTGAGCTACCCGTCACTAAGACTGTCATGATTAAAGCCCTTCGAAAGTATTTTTAAGCGAACGTAAAAGACTTGCTTGAACCAGAGACCTATCCACGGAGGCACCCAGAATCTCTTCCATGCTCACCATCGTCTCAGTATTGAAACCGCAAGGCTTGAGACCTTGGAAGGCCGTTGCGTCTTGATGCACGTTGAGCGCGAGCCCATGAAAGCTCACCCATTTGCGCACGCCAATTCCAATTGATGCCAATTTGCGCCGCTCAATCCACACACCCGTCGCTTCAACCTCGCCCTCGCCCTGAATTGAGCGCCCCGAGGCCGTGATACCGAAATCCTGAAGAGTCATGACGATCGCGTCTTCCAAATGGCGCATATACTGATGCAAATCACGCTGGCGAAGATTGAGATCAAAAATCGGATAAACCACGATTTGGCTTGGCCCATGATAAGTGGCGCGGCCCCCGCGGTTGACCTCGACAGTTTCACCCTTCCAACCAAACACATCGCCAGGCAGAGTGCCACGACCCAAGGTTACAACTGGGGGATGGGTGCAGAATACCAGCGTGTCGCGCGCCAGTTCTTGGCGCACCAATTCAACTAAATCCAATTGTCTCTTCAGAGCCTCTTCGTATTGAATGAGACCCCAATCTTGGACAGCGAGATCAGTCTTTTTTGGTTCCCGGATTAATTCCATCGCTTAAGGATTCGCGCGCAATGTTTGCGTTTCTTTTTTCGCTTGCAATGGCTTTTGAATAATATGAATCGCGTGACCCATTGCTGCTTCGGCCGCTTCCATCATAGTTTCACCGAGAGTTGGATGCGGATGAATGGTTAATGCGATGTCTTCCAGTCGCGCGCCCATTTCAATGGCTAACGCCGCTTCTGAAATCAGGTTGCTCGCCTCAGGTCCAACAATGTGCACACCCAATACAATATGGGTTTTGGCATCGGCAATGATTTTTACAAAACCGTCGGTTTCCATCAATGAAACTGCGCGGCCGTTGGCGGCAAAGGGAAAGCGCCCGATCTTCAGATCGGCGTGACCATGCGCTTTGCATTCTTCTTCCGTCCATCCGGCGGACGCAATTTCAGGATCAACAAAGATCACTGCTGGAACTGTCTTCGCGTCATAGACACGATTTTGCCCAGAAATCACTTCGGCAACCAACACGCCTTCATGGCTTGCTTTGTGCGCGAGCATCGGCTGGCCCGCGATATCACCAATTGCATAAATGCCGGGAAGATTGGTTTTTCTTTGCGCATTAACTTTAATAAAACCGCGCTCATCAATCGCGAGACCAATGCCTTTTAAGTTCAACTGATCAGAATTGGGCTTGCGGCCAACAGTGACCAGAATTTTGTCGGCTTTGATTTTCTCTTCCTTTCCTTTAACGTCATAAGTAATCTCAAGACTGCCGCCCGCTTTTTTATAGCTCTTGGCTTTAGCTTCAAGAATCACGTTGATGCCTTTTTTCTTCAGGCGACGAGCCACGACTTGCACACAATCCGTATCGGCCACGCCTTTTAAAAGTGCGGACGTCGCTTCAAGGACGGTGACTTCGGTACCGAAATCAGACAAGAACGAACCAATCTCTAAGCCAATATAGCCGCCACCGATGACAACCACTTTTTTCGGCTTTTCAGACATAGCAAGTGCACCGGTTGAAGACATGACAGTTTCTTCATCAAAAGCAAAACCCGGAATTTCGATGGGTCGAGAGCCCGTCGCAATAATAAAGTTCTTCGCACTGACCGCTTCAGTGCCAGTTTTGCTTTTAACTGATAGCTCAGTCGCCGTTTTAAAGCTCGCCTCACCGCGAATGACAGTGACACCATTGCCTTTGCAAAGTTGCTCCACGCCACCAGCCATTCGGTCACAAACGGATTGCTTCCATTTTTGCAACTGTTTGAAATCAACGCCGATTTCGCCAACCTTGAAGCCCATCTCAGCAGAATCATGTTGCATGCGGTGAAGAAAATGACCTGCCGAAATCATCGCTTTTGACGGAATACAACCCACGTTCAGACAAACGCCGCCCATGTATTCCCGCTCGATGATGGCCGTACTGAGGCCAAGTTGAGCACTACGAATCGCGGCCACATAACCACCCGGCCCTGCGCCAATAACTACGACATCAAATTTTTGCATGCTTCGTGCTCCTTAAATCATATCCAGCATCAAAATGCCGGGGTTTTCAATGCGCTGAATGAAGGCTTTTAAGAAATTTGCGGCAACCGCACCGTCAATGAGGCGGTGATCGGCCGTGATCGTGAAATTCATCGTCTTAATCACATCCAGTTTACCGTCTTTCACGACCGGCTTATCCTGAATCTTATACATACCCAGAATCGCGACTTCAGGATGATTGATAATCGGAGTCGCATACGTGCCACCAACGCTACCAATATTGGTGATCGTGATGGTTGCTCCCTTCATTTCATCAACAGTCAATTTACCGGCACGCGCCCGAGTCGCCAGATCGGTGATCTCGCGGCTGATTTGTACGATGGTTTTCTGATCGGCGTGCTTAATGACCGGAACCAAAAGTCCATTCGGAGTGTCCGCAGCAAAACCCAGGTTGAAATATTTCTTATAAACAATTTCAGAGGCCTGATCATCAATGCTCGCATTGAATTGCGGAAACTCACGGCAGGTCGCCAATAAAGCCTTCATCACAAAAGGCAAATAAGTGATTTTCACACCGGTTTTTTCAGAGGTCGCCTTGAGCTCTTCACGTAATTTCACCAAAGCTGTGATGTTGGCTTCATCCGCCAAAGTGAAGTGCGGGATAATGTGCTTGGCCATTTGCAGGTTTTCCGCAATTTTCTTGCGAATGCCTTTTAAAGCAACGCGCTCTTCAGAAGCGCCGACGGGCCCCTGGTAAGCCATGCGCGGTGGCTGTTGAACACTCGGAGCTCCTGCAGCAGTTGCTCCCGCTCCACCGTGAAGAACATCTTCACGAGTCACACGACCCGCAATTCCACTGCCACGCACTTGGTTGAGATCAACTCCCATTTCGCGAGCGAGACGGCGTGTCGCAGGAGTAGCCAGAGTTTTCTGTGCAGCCGGGGGCGGATAGACATCCAGGCCACCATTCGCCGATCGCGCTGGAGCCGGCGCTGGATTCGCCGCTGGCGCCGCTTGCATGGGCGTCGGCGTTGAGGCCGGAGCTGCACGAGGAGCCGGGGCTGGAGCTGCCGACTTAGTTTCAGGTTTAGTTGCAGCTGCAGACGCGCCTTCAGCATCAATGACCAACATCACCGCGCCCACTTCAACTGTGTCGCCTTCTTTTAATTTCAATTCTTTAACGACGCCAGCAACGGGACTCGGTACTTCAACCGTCGCTTTATCGGTCATCATTTCGGCGATCGCTTGATCCGGTGCAATTTTATCACCTGGCTTGACGAGCCATTTGACGAGTTCACCTTCGGTGACGCCCTCTCCTAATTCTGGAAGCTGAATATTCTTTGTTGCCATGCGATCCCCTTTCCCGGTTGCTAGACTCGATCGTAGAATGCTTATCTGCTGAGATTCAATTCTATTAAATTCTATTAAATTCTATTAAACTGTTAACTCTGATTGAGCGGCGCGCCGCTTCTCAATCACACCCTTTATAAAAAATTCTCCGGCACGGTACGAACTGCGTACCAATGGGCCACTGGCCACATACAAAAATCCCATGCCTTCGGCGATATCTTGCCATTCTTTGAATTTCTCAGGAGTCACATACTCCTGAACTTTCAGATGTCGTTTAGTAGGCTGAAGATATTGGCCAAATGTCACGATGTCACAGCCAACAGAGCGCAAATCACGTAATGTTTGTAGGACTTCATCATCTTGTTCACCCAAGCCCATCATGATCGAAGATTTGGTGTAGCGACTCGGATCGACATCTTTGATCATTTTTAACACCGCAAGCGACTGCTGATAGCCCGCCCGTGGATCACGGACGCTTTTTTGTAAGCGTTCAACCGTCTCAATATTGTGCGCAAACACATCCGGTTTCGCCTCAACTAAAGGTTCAATCGCCGTACGATCCCCGCGAAAATCAGGCGTGAGAATTTCAACGATCAAATGTGGATCGCCCGCTTTAATGGTGCGAATGGTGCGGGCAAAATGCGAAGAACCTTGATCCGGCAAATCATCGCGGTCCACACTGGTGATAACCACATACTCAAGACCCATTTGCGCAATCGCCCAGCCGACTTTTTCGGGCTCCTCATTGTCGATCTTGCCGCGTGGGTTACCGGTTTTGACGGCACAGAATTTACAACCGCGTGTGCACACTTCGCCCATCAACATGAAAGTCGCAGTTCCACCGCCCCAGCATTCACCCATATTCGGACATTTGGCTTCTTGGCAAACCGTGGCCAGCTTCAATTCGGACAGCATATCCTTGATGCGAACGTAGTTTTCTCCGCTCGGCGCGCGAACTTTGAGCCAACTCGGTTTAGCGAGAGGTGTTGACATGACAATCCCTTCTGTTTGCTAGCCACCGAGTTCTATAAGTAACACAGGGGAAAATCAATCTTGTCCTTGCGTCGCTTCGGTTTGTCGCTTCGGTTTGTCGCTTTAGAGCCGCAAGGCCTAAGCACCCTGTCATAAGTAACTTGA